>NZ_CAMVDO010000010.1 GCF_947166265.1 uncultured Fibrobacter sp.
AACAGAAATCATTTGAGTGGACACTCCGCGCTGGGCCTTGACCTGAACAACATAATAGGTGCCGGGTTTCAAGCAAGACTTATCAAGATTTTTTGTTTTCGCGACGAGAGTTCCATCTAGGGAATACACCCGAAACGACTCAGCCGAATTTTTCAAGCGGGTAGCCCCAACACGCGCACCGCCATAAATCGAGGAAGTCTTGCGAAAGCCGGAATTCGCCTTGGACACGCGGGCGGCATCAAAGAAACGAACCATTTTGTACAAATTTTCATCCGAGTACATCACGCTTTCGCCATGGACGCCATCGGGGACTAGAACAAGTTCTGCCACTACGTTGTGAATCCGAAGGGAATCATAAAGTTCCTCGCTTTGTTCCTTATTCACCACCGGGTCTGCCGTTCCATGGAATAAAATGACGGGTGGATCGTCTTCGCTGGCATAGTACGGAGAACTCGCCACAAGATATTTGTCCTTGTTGCCTTCGCGTTCGGCTCCGATGAAAGCTCCTTCGAAGGTACCGTTCACACCGCCAATGGGATTCATGGTATAGATGTCGGTCGGGGGAGACCAAAGCGACGCCGCATCGATGCAACTGCTGAACGAGGTAAACTTGCCGAGGTTCCCCACCAAATCGACCGTCACCGTACCGGCCCTTCCCTCGGTCAGGCCGCAAGTTGTCGCCACCAAACTTGAAAGGTGCCCACCCGACGAAAATCCAGACATGGCCACAAACGAAGTGTCTATCTTGAATCTCGCCGCGTTAGCGCGAATAAAGCGCACTGCGGCCTTGAGGTCGTGCAACTGCGCCGGATAAATGGCATCGCTTGAAGCTCGATGATTCAGCGTCACTACGGCATAGCCCGCATTAAGAAGCGTGGCACATATCGTATGCAAATCGGTAAATTCCTTCATGTTGTTGAGGCCCCAGGCGCTACCGTAAGTGTGCAACACGACAGGGTACGAGTCTTTAATTTGTTTTGGAAGATAGACGTCCAGCATGTGGTAGACCATCCCGTCTCCCACGTAGTCCACATCGGAAAACTTTGCGGAGTATTCCAATTTGCCGGTAACGGTCTGATTACCGCTAAAGTTTTGGGCAAATGCAGAAACGGCAAGCAACAGACATAACACCGCAAAGAACCATTTCATGAATTCACCTTCCTGCACCTGAATTACCTACAAAATATAAACAAAAAACCGCCCCGTTAAAGGAGCGGCAAGTAATTCTGTTGCACAAAATTACAAATTACTTAATCAGGTCGAGCGTCAGGCGGCGAGCCTCGGCGTCGGCTTCAAGCACCTGGTCGAGCGTCAGGTGACCGGTCACGTTCGGGGCACCGGCCATAATGGTTTCCACATGGCGCGGGATGTCGGTGAACTTGAGGTTACCCTTGAGGAACGCATCCACGAGCACTTCGTTCGCAGCATTCATCATCGAAGGAACGATACCGCCACGGCGGCCCGCCTCGAACGCAAGGGCGAGGCAGCGGAACTTGTTGAAGTCCGGTTCGAAGAAGGTCAGTTTCGCGAGCGTCGGCAGGTCGATACGCTTGGTATCGAGCTGCAGGCGATCGGGCCACGTGAGCGCCACCTGAATCGGGATGCGCATGTCAGGAGCACCAAGCTGCGCCATCAGGGAGCCGTCGCGGAACTGCACCAGCGAATGTACCATGGACTGCGGGTGAACCACCACCTTGATCTGGTCGTACGGAATGTGGAACAGGAAATGAGCTTCGAGAACTTCGAGGCCCTTGTTCATCATAGAGGCGGAGTCGATGGTAATCTTCTTGCCCATGCTCCACACCGGGTGATTTAGGGCGTCGGCCACGGTGATGTTTTCAAACTTTTCAATCGGCCATTCACGGAAGGGGCCGCCCGATGCCGTAATTTCGAGGAATTCGACTTCGTGTTCGCGCTTGCCGCCTTCGAGGCACTGGAAAATAGCGCTGTGTTCGGAATCAATCGGCGTAATGAAGGACTTCGGATTTTCAGCAAGCTTGTCCCAAATCACAGGGCCTGCCATGACCATGGTTTCTTTGTTGGCGAGAGCCACATGCTTGCCGTGTTCGATAGCGGTAATGGTCGGGAGGCAACCCACGGCGCCCATCAACGAGTTGATGATGATGTCAGCCTTCGGGTCGGCAGCAAGTTCGCACAGGCCTTCCATGCCGGCGAGCACCTTCATGCCGAGTTCCTTTTCGAGTTCCTTGGCGGCAGCCTCGTTGAACATGCACACGCGTTCCACCTTGTACTTGCGCACGATTTCGGCAACCTTCGCCACGCTGCTGTTTGCCGCAACGGCATAAAGATTGAAGATGTCGGAATGCTGGTGAATGACATCGACGCTAGAAGTACCGATAGAACCGGTCGCACCGAGAAGAACTACGTTTTTCATAAAAAGCCTCTTTTTTTATACAACACGAAAGATAAAAAAATGACATTCCGAAGATTCCCGCCTTCGCGGGAATGACAGTCTACAATAGATCCTTTGACTTCGCCCTTCGGCAGGCTCAGGGACCTTATTAAATTGCCGCCTCGGCTCATTTAGGAGCGCGCGAGCACACTCCACCACTCTGTGCTAATTCGTTCTTCTTTGACTTTGAAGCCGGCTTCTTCGAACCACTTGAGGATATAATCCTTTTCGGTGAGAAGCTGTCCCGAGATAATCAGTTCACCGCCGGCGGCAAGCAGGTCTTCGATGTCGTCGCGAAGCGGCCAGAGTTCGCTGCGGATCATGTTGCAGAGAATGACATCGAACTTCGCGCCATCCTTAAACGCATCCAGGAATCCGAGGATGCAGTCGCTTTCCTTAAAGCCGTTGCGTTCAAAGTTTTCGGCAATGCAGGGGATGGTGAGCGGGTCAATTTCAGTACCGACAGCGAGCTTTGCACCCAAGCGGCGGGCGTACATCGCGAGAATTCCCGTTCCCGTTCCAATGTCGAGCACCGTCTTGCCGTTGAAATCGACCGATTCCATAAGGGTGGCGCAGCTGCTAGTGGTATCGTGTTCGCCAGTACCGAAAGCAGTTTTCGCCTCGAGTTCAAGCACCACGGCCTTCGGGTCGTCGGGAGTAAATTCCACCCAGGGCGGGCGCACCCACAGATGCGGAGAAACAGACACGGGCTGGGCACGGTCACGCCACCACTTGTCCCAATCCTTAGCGGGTTCGTCACTCAGCGTAAAATGGTACTGCGGAAATTCATTTACGATACGGTCTCGTTCGGCCTTGTCACCGGTATAGAAACAGAAGTCCGTGCGGCCCTCTTCTTTCGGATCCAATTCTTCGAGCGTAGCCACACCTGCCTCGAAAAGCAGGTAGCTCGCGATTTCAAATTCTTCGGCGGGGCAGTAGCCCTCGGCCTTGTACCATGTATCGATTTTTTGCATAGGCGAAATTTAAAAAGAAAGAGACTCGGCGCTCCCCCGCCGAGCCTCTTACCAAGCGAAAACACCTCTAACGCTTGGTTTAAGCTCCTTCTTGTAAATAAAGATATACAAGAAATTTCAAAAAAGTGAGAAAAATCACAAAAAAATTGCTCTAAGTTGGAACATTCCTATTTGGGTGATTACATTTTCCGCTTTTCTACGTATATTTTGCGTTAAATGATACCCTCCAAGCCGCTTTTTATTCACCAATACCCCGACTGGACCCAATTTCGCTACAATGCACAAAGCGTAATGGAAGCCCTGGGCCAAACGCGCCTGCAAGAAGGGCGGCTAATCGGTATCGCAGACCTTGCAGATGACCGCCAGACGGAAACGCAGATGCTCGCCCAGGACATCGTCGCAAGCTACGCCCTGGACGGCTACATGCTCAACCTGGAAACGGTCATCGACGAAATCGAAAAAAGGAACAGCGCCGAAGGCGAAATCCGCAACTGGATAGGCGCGCTTCAAAACGCCCGACTCCCCCTTACCGAAGAAAGGCTGTTCGCATGGCATGCCGCCATCGGTCAGAACAAGGTAAAAAGTTTCAGGACAAAGGAAAATTCAGTGGAAACCTTTACCGGGGTCGGCGCCGAAAGAATTCCGCTTGAAATGGGACGGTTCCTGAAATGGTTCGAATGTTCCAGCCAGGATGGGGCAATCAAGGCCGCCATAGCGCACTTCTGGTTCTTGACTATCCGCCCCTTTGAAGACGGCAACGGCCGCATTGCAAGGGCCCTTTCGACAATGCTCCTTGCACGAAGCGAAAACACGAGCCGCTCGCTATTCACGCTTAACCTAGAAATTTTCGAACACCGCGAAGAATATCTTGCAATTCTCGCCCGGACCCAATCGGGAAACGGCGACCTTACCGAATGGATTCTGTGGTTCCTAAGAACCTTGCGGAACGCCATCGAAAAACGCGAAAGGGATCTTGAAGACACCTTCAAGAAAATGAGGTTCATACAAAAGAATCAGCAGAAGGACCTCAAAGGTCGCGAACGGAAAATCGTAGAGGCCGTCTGGAATAAAGACCTTCCCGACATATTCTCGGTAAAGGAAATCGCAAGCCTTACCGGTACTAGCCACGATTCCGCGCTCCGAGACATCCAGAACCTGATCAAAAAAGGCATCGTCCGCGCCGAAAGCAAGGGCGGTAGAAGCCAGAAATATTCGCTGGTCTAAATTTTATCTATACTTACGACATGCACCCGTTAGACGCCAAGGCCCTGATCAAAAAGCTATCCCCCTTTATGGAGGAGGACTCGGAAGTATTCCGCGAACTGGTCTCGTTTCTAGGGCAAGGGGCAAAAGTGGATGTGCACCACGGAGATCTTTCCAAGTTCCTCGGACACCGTCGCCTTTACCGAGTCATACGCCTCAAAGGCGAAAGCTACAAGGACTGCGTCTATCAGCTAGTGGACAACTACCCCGAATCGATGGATGCGCTCGGAATGTTGCGTTACTACAAGGCGCCCGCAGGCCCCGTCCGCTGGGAAGAAGTGGAGGCCGCCGAAATCGCGATGGGTAACGAGCTTACCATGGCATCGTACGGATGGATGCCCGACGCCTGGACTCTGTTCGAAAGAGGCGGCGACAATACGCAGGACAACGAAAGTGACGAGCACGAACTCGTCGCCATCCTTGCGTTCGATTTAGGGGAATAGATCCTTCGACTTCGCTCAGGATGACACACTAGATTCGCTAAAACGGAGCGAATTACGGTTTCAGGAATTCGAACAAGGTAATTCCCGGAAGTTTTGCCTTGCTACGACTTTTCAGGTAATCGACAAGAGGAAGTTCCAGCACCTGTTTCTTGTATGCGGCATGGCGAAGTAGCGGTTTTTCCCCGTTACGGAACACGACAAAGCCCGTGTGGGTCGCGTCGAGGTTGTCCATATTCGCGACAAAGGCGACACCCGTTACCATGAGGGGCCCCTCGTAAGGCCTAGACGCCATCTCCACGGCACGGTCATAGGGCAGGTAGCGCAACTCCATCGGAGCATCGGGAGATTCGTACTTAATCTTTTTCGCCTTGAAGAACGACTGTTTCGGCATCGTGCGGAAAACAACCGTATCCCCCTGGATTTTCATGGGGCGGGCAAACGTTCCTTCGCCCACCCAGTCGGCGAGCAGATAATGCTTGCGGTTCACGTAGCCAATGTTTCCACCCCTGTAGCGGATTTTCTGCAACGTGTTGAAAATTTCGTTTTCGTTCGGGGAAATCGCCATGGCAAGGGCGTGTTCCAGGTACGTCACGCAATCGACCGAGTCCATATAGACAAGCGGCTTATTTTCAATCGAGTCGAGGTAGCTTTCGCCCATGGGGCCAAGCTTGTAGGGCGTTCCCTTCATGATTCTCGAAAAATATTCAAGCCTTGCGGTAAGCCCCGCCACGTTCTGCGCCGAAAGCCACATCCGCTTCATTTTCATGAGCGATGCGTAATGGTCGTTCGTCTTATAAACTAGACGCGTCCACAAGGTGTCCAGGACATCCTTGAGTGTTGCATCCGGGTTTCTCCCCGTTTCGTTCAGATACATGGCAACGGCAAGCGTATCGCCATCGAGCGTATAGATGTAGCCCACCAGCCCGTGAACTTCACCGATAAAGCCCGTCTTGAAACGCGTAAGCCAGGGGTACGGCAAATCGAGCATGCGCTTGCCACCCGTACCGAGGCCAGGACCGGCAAAGCTGTTGATATAATACTTTCCCTTGGGGTGACGCGCCATCTTTGCAAGCAGCGCCGTTTCGGTCGAGGGTTTCACCTTGTTCTTGGGAGAAAGGCCGCAACCGTCCCAGATTTCGAAATCCGCCGTATCGATTCCGATTTCGCGCAGGAATTTCATCTCTGCTGCACGGCCCCCTTCGACACTTCCCTCGCCCATCTTTTGCGCGCCCAGGTTACGGAAAAGTGTTTCGGCATGCATATTCTGACTGCGCTGATTGATTTCGTCAAGGAAGCTCAGGAAAGGCGCCGCCGAATACGTGAACGACTTTATCTGTATTCCCTGCGGAACATTTTCCTGTTCGATAAAGGCAATGCCGCGTTCCTTGAGCGCATAGACGAAGGCCGCCTTGAAATAGGCAATCGGATTTCGCACGGGGAGCACCAACTGGCTAGAATCCACATTGATTCCAATCGCCCCGCCTATCGTAATTTCGGGTTTTGCCGAATCGAGAGCCCACGTCCACTTGCGTTTTTTTCCGGGGACCGTCAACATTTCATTTTTCAAGACGACATAGCCCACATCGGGAAGAATCTCTGCACGAGCGGTATCGCCCACTTTCTCGCCCGGCTTAAAACGGATCATGGTGCAATTGTCGTTGAATCCGAGAGGCGCAATTTCGGCACCGTACCATGCGTCATAAAAATTCTTGCGCCAATGTTCGGCACGCCACGGGCCCTTGTAGTAGCTCGAATCCAGGCGGATCATTCCCGATACGGAGTCGATTCCCAAAGCATGAATGGAATCCGCCATCGCATACAACATGTAAAACGGATCGGCGTAGTAACGGCCCGAAAAATTCGGATCACCGCCGCCACGAACATGGATAGTTCCGACAAACCTGGTATGACGCAAGCTTCCGCTTAAGGACACCTCCGTCTTGGGCGCATAATCAAGCGGCAGGTAATGAATTGCGGTCGCCGTCGTCAAGGTTTTCAAAGTACTTGCAGGCGTGAACTTTTCCTTGCCGCGGATATTCCCCCACTCGGCGCCCGTTTTCACCGAACGAATCGACAGGCCGTAGCGCGAACCCGGAACAACCGAATCAACGTAAACCTGAAAAGAATCCAGTTGAAAGCCGGCAAAGCAAAATGCCGAGAATAGACAAATTAAGCAAATCAGTTTACGCATATCAAAATCAGCAAAGATTGCTTCGCGCCCTGCAACAACATCGGAATCATCTAATGCTTGCGGAAACGTATCAGAAAAACGATCAACAGAACAATCGCAATGACACCGAGCGAAAGCACCACAATCAGGCGAAGGCTGAACCGGGGGGAATCCTCGACGACGCTGACGCCCTTGTCGTATTTTTGTTCTTCGACAGGTTGCATCAAGGACATGCGAATGCGTTCATTCACCACGGAGGTCTTTTCGCTACTTTCATACCCCAGGATGCGATTGATTTTCTGATGCGCATTAAGCACCAAGCGCGCCGTCACCTCGTTCACGTCAGATGCATTTTTCAACAAATTCGCCGCAATCGAGCTCACCATACCGTTCACCGTCATTTCGATTTCACTCCACTCGGGAATGTTCTGACAGCTACGGCCATGATGTTCAAGCCCCTCGACCAGGTGACCGTAGCGGGCGTCCTGCATCCAGATACGGATAAGCCCCTTATCCGGCGGCAAAAAGCCGGTCTTTCTGGAATAGAAGTCGATATTGTCGGCACGGAGCATAAACAGGAACAGGTCCTGTGCGCGTTGCAACTTCGCCGGATTAGCATTTTTCGGAAGCGTGAGGTGGCTACCGCCCACGAACGTAAAGCTCCCTGCAGGACCGCTAGGCGTACTTACCGTCGTGAGCCCGTCTTTTGCAATCGGGCTATCCATAAGACCACCGAGGTCATTATCGAACTCCACCTTACGGATCAGTTCCGTCGTTCCAAAAATCAGCAGCTGTTCTGAGCGCACGAACCGGTCCGCACTCTGGCTGGAATTTTCCTTGAGGTTGTAAGGAGAAACGTCCTGATCGCGCAAAAGTTTCAGGTAATGGCGAAGCCCGACCAGGGTCGAAGAATCGGCCAAGGCGCTCCGGTAGCCAGTTTCCGTTTCAGCCACAAAGTCGCCACCAAAATTCCAGAGGAACGGGGACATCTGCTGATAGCCGGTCCAGTCGTCCTTGACGCCAAATTCAAAGGGAACGACAGGAACTCCATGACGATTCACGACGTTCGCTTCGGCAACGGCCCGCAGAACCCCATAAAATTTAGGATAGGTATCAATTTCGCTGTCATGCAGTCCGAGTTCCAGCCATAGGCGCTCGTTTGCAAAGAACCCACGGACATCCAGGAACCAGGGAATCGCATAGAAAACAGAGTCGTGGCCTATATGGGCGGCCTTCATCGCTTCCGGATAGAAGCGGCTCGTATCCACGACGTCCAACAAGTCAGACACAGGGGCAATCAGCCCCGCTTTCGCAAAGTACGGAACCCAGCTCGAACCCAGCTGAAGGACATCGGGAAAATCAGTGCCCGAGCCGGCCTCGGTCGCAAGCACCTTGTTCAGTTCGCTGAACGCGCTTCCCCAGTCGAGGAAACGGATCTTGACCGGGATGCCACTCTGGTGCGAGTACTTGCGCATCAGTTTCTGCAGCGTGGCCCCCGTGTTCATGTCCTGGTCCATTACCCACAGCACAAGCGTATCGGCACCAGACGGCATGGCACGCAGTTCGGGAACGGCGTGTACCGGCACGGCCCCGCCCAAAGCGAGAACCGCCACAAAAACCGCAATGCCATAAATACGCTTGAACATAGTATTCTCTAAAATACAAATTAGCAACAGACTGCTAACGCGCTATTTTCAAAAAGTCCTCAAAATACTTCGGGTACGTCTTGTTGATGCAGGCCGGATCCATAATCTTGACCGGAACACCGCCCAGGGCAATCAAGCTAAAGCACATCGCCATGCGGTGATCGTTGTAGGTTTCGATAGTCGCCGGTTGCAGTTTTTCCGGAGGCGTCACCGTGATGGAATCCGTCGTCTCGCGGACATCGGCGCCCACCTTGCGGAGTTCTGCCGCCATGGCCGCAATGCGGTCCGTTTCCTTGACACGCCAGCTCGCAATGCCGCTGATTGTCATCGGGGCATCGGCAAACAATGCAAGGACCGCAACCGTCATCGCCGCATCGGGGATTTCGACGGCATTGAATTCGCCAAGGCTCTTGAGCTTGCCGCCCGTTCCCGAGCACTCCGTCCAGTCGGGCCCCATAGTGATGTTTGCCCCCATTCTCTTGAGGACATCGACAAAGGCAATATCGCCCTGACGGCATTCCGTACCGACACCCAACACACGCACCTTGCCGCCCGCAATGGCAGCGGCCGCCAGCGGATAGCTCGCGGAGCTTGCGTCGCCTTCGACCATGTAGTCGCCCGGGGACTTGTAGACTCCCTTGGGTACATAAAAGTCGACCAAATCCGCATGCTTCACCTCGATGCCAAAATGCTTCATGACATCAAGCGTCAAAAGGATATAGGGCGCAGAAATCAGTTCGCCCTCGACATGGATATGCAGCGGAGTTTCGGCGTAAGGAGCGCAAATCAGGAGCGCCGTAAGGTACTGGCTTGAAATGTTTCCGCGAACCGAAACGGAACCACCCTTGAGTCCGTGAGCGTTAATGCACACCGGCGGGAAGCCTTCCGTTTCCATGTAGTCGATATCGGCACCGAGCGCCCGGAGCGCATCGACCAGGTCGCGAATGGGGCGTTCCTTCATGCGTTCTTCGCCGCTCAGGTGGAATACTCCACGACCAAGAGCAAGGGCCGCACACAGGGAGCGCATGGCCGTACCCGCATTACCCAGGTAAAGGCCCGCCACATATTGGTCATCTTCAATCAACATCGACGGAGCGTCAATCGGCCCCGCATTACCTTCGATGACGGCCTCGGTAAAGTCCTCGGACATATCCGCCTTGATGCCAAGCGCCTTGAGCGCTTCGCCCATATAGCGGGTATCGTCGCTCTTCAACAAGTTATGCAGACGGGTGGTACCTTCGGCAAGTGCAGAAACCAGAAGCACACGATTCGTGATGCTCTTGGAACCAGGGACGCGAAGTTCACCGTTATAAGACGTCAAAGCAGGAATCTGAATATGACTGGGGCGAAAAAAAGGTGTATCCATATTTGTAAATTTATAAATTAAAAAAGGAAATAGATAAACGGAGCACTAAATGATGAGCGAAATCACAGACCTCAAATTCACCGTCCGCTTTTCGGACTGCGACGAACACGGCAGACTCAAGTTGTCGCGCCTTTTCCAGTTCATGGAAGAAGCGGCGATCGCCGATGCCGAAAGAAACGGATTTGGGCTCTGGCAAATGATGAAGGCCGGCTACACCTCCGCCATTACGCGAATGAAAGTCCGCATCAACCACACGCCGCTCATGGGAGAATCGCTAAGCGTCTCGACCTGGATCAAGGAAATCTACAAGGACAAGGTGGTCCTCAAGGACTACGCCGTCATCGATAGCCAGGGAAACGCCCTCGCCGAAGGGACATCTTCATGGATTCTGGTGAACCTGAAAACCGGCTACGCCGAGAACCCTTCCCGAAGCCCCTACCCCTTCCCGGTGCAGCTCGAAAAAAGCGCTCTTCCCGAAATGCTCCAGGTACTGCCCATGGGCGAAGATCCGCGATTAGTTTATACAGAACAAGCGCGCAACAGCGACCTCGACGTGAACCACCACGTGAATCACTGCCGCTACGTGGACTGGATCATGGACTGCCTGGACAAGCGGGAAATCAAGGAACGCGGCATCCGCTCGCTGCAGCTGAATTTCGTAAACCAGGTGCCGCTCGGCGCGAACGTGAACATCATCCGTTTCAAGGACACGAACCACCACGCGGTATTCTTCGGCATGAACGCCGATATGGAAAAGAGCCCCACCACGAACCGCTGCCATTTCCAGGCCCGCGTGGGATTCAGGGAATAATAAGGGCATTATCCCGCGGCCCTTAGGGAAGGACCACCCCGATTCCAGGCCGCATTTCAAACGAGAAACTCCCGTGCAGGTCGGTGCGGAATACCGCGGCGGAATCGCCTATCACATAGTAGAGCTTCTGCAAGACATCTGCTTTCGGGTGACCGTAGCGGTTGTTTTTTCCGACGCCGATTGCCGCATACTGCGGCGACACCTGCGAAAGGAAGCGGAGCGTATTGCTCCCCGCCGAACCGTGGTGCGCCACCTGCAGCAGATTCGCCGACAGACTCGGCGAAAGTTCCAGCAGCCGATTTTCTCCCACGGAATCCAAATCGCCAGTCAGCAGGAGCGAAGGCCGTTCCGAAATACCGTTCCCTTCAACCGCATCACCCACCGAAAAAGGGGTGCGCCCCTCACCAGTAACAGCAACCTTCAGCACCACGCTCGCCCGATTCTCGCCAAAGCGACCATAGCCGACAGGCCAGAGGCTTTCTAGCACTACCCCGTCCGCAAGCCACACCGTATCGCCTCGGACAAGCGTATCAACCGGAATTTTAAACTGCCGGGCTATACGCAGAATACTGTCGGGTACCACCCCCGCCGCCGTGTCCGGCCCCACAAACAGGCGCCCCACCCATAGGCGATGCGCCGCAAGCGCTGAACCCATTTCCATGAAACCACCCGCATGGTCCCTATGCCCATGACTCACCAGCACCCAGGAAAGCGAATCCACGCCACGGGCCGCAAGCGTGTCCACCAACCCCGCAGAATCCGGCCCGGTGTCGTACAGGGCGTAGCGACCATCGCATTCCAGCAACACGGCAAGCCCCTGCCCCACATCCAAAAAAGTCACCCGCAAAGGCGCCGGCTCCTCCCCACCGGAATCAGCAGAACAACAGGCCAGAGCGCACACCAGAGCAATCCAAAACGCGGCGCAAGCCAAGGTCCACACGAAAACCCATAAGTTTTTCTTTTTACAAGACTCCATAACGCTAAAACTCCATTTTTCAAGGGATTCTCTTTAATACACGTATTTTTCAGAAAAATTATCCCTTTTGACGCCTTCGGCATCCGTGGCTGCGGTTAGATTATTACTATATTTACACCTAACCCGAGGTTTTTTATGCAATTACCCAAGTACAAGAAGAAAAAGCGTATCAAGCTGAAAGTCTGCCAAGAACCCGGCTGCGGCCGCGAATTCTGGGGTCACCCGATCGCCAAGTACTGCGAATTGCACCGCGATATCAAGCAGCGCCAGAAGCAGAAGAAGGACGTGGACAACATCGAGTCCAAGAACATCATCTTCCGCCACAACTACACCGAATCCATGGACCTCACCTTCAAGTGCTGTCTCGAAGGCTGCAACGAAACCTTCAGCATCCGCGTGTTCCCGAAACAGTACATCTACCCCCGTTTCTGCGAAGAACACCGCAACGATTTCAAGCGCGCAAACTACCTTCGAATCATCTCGAAGATGAAAAACGACTAAAAAAGGCGCATTTTTCAAAAAAAATGTGGAGCCACCCTTGAAATTTAGGGTGGCTTTTTTATATTTGGGCTCACACTCATGGTGGGTGTAGCTCAATTGGTTAGAGTCCCAGATTGTGATTCTGGATGTTGTCGGTTCGAGTCCGGTCACCCACCCTTAAAAAGACCTCGCGAAAGCGGGGTCTTTTTTCTCCTCCTAACAAATTTTTGCTAGTGGGGGAAGAATCCCCCTGTCTTCGGCCTCGCCTCATTGCTAGTCCTTCACGCAACGCACCGATTCCATACCTTTCTTGGCTGTCGTACCGACTGCAGGTTCCGACGGGTAAAGGCTCATATTGCGGGCATTGTAGACATTGAATTCGGTAGAACTGAAAAAGCCTGTTCCGCGGCCCAATCCCCAAAAGCCCGATTCCGTCGTCTTGCCTCCAGAAGCAATTGCTGAAAAGCCGGTGGAGTTATCCGCATGGAACTGCGCCGTCATAAAGTGATCGTACCACCCCACAGGAGACATCAACTTTCTACTAGCAGAATCGAGTCCACCAACCGCATCAATCAACTTATTGAATTCCTCTGCCGAAGGCAGATGCCAACCCTCAGGACAGATTCCACGAACAGGGTATGTCGGCGTACAGGTTTTGTTGTAGCCACAACCCTTGCCATGGTCACTCCACGTTCCCGCGCTATCCATGGCGGTACTCCAATAGTACAAACGACCAAACAGTTCGCAATATGAAGCGGTATCGTTAAAGCAAGCGCTCCCCTCCGACGCGTAGTTTAAATTTTCGGCCATCCAAACCAGGTCACCGATTTGCACCGTCTTGTAAGTTTGCGCGTCACGGGAATCAACAAGAGTGCCATATTGAATGTCCGGATTCAAGTAAGCTTCCTTGGGAACGCTCAAGTCAAAGACAAAAGTGCTACCGGAGTCAGCTTCTGTCCAAGGAACCCAACTCGAAGATGACGAAGACACCGCAGAGCTACTGCTGGATTCCGGAACACTTCCGTCATCATCCATGACGCAGCGGACAGAATTCTCGTAGAACTTGTAGTAGCTGTAGAAATGAGCTTCGTCTCTGTAATCCAATAAGACGCTATACGAGCTGTTTTCACTGTATTCCGTAGATGTCAAGAAGTATGCACCTTTGCCAAAGCCTTCGTAATGTACATCATAGCGATGAGAGCCGGCAGGGAGTGCCGAGAATCCAAAATCATCCGTACCATCGGCATCATAATCCCAACTGGAAGAATCCTTGAGCACATTACCAGCAACCGATGAACCCCCGACTTCGGTGAACAGGGTTTCCCACTCCGCTTTAGTCGGCAAGTGCCAACCACTGGGACAGACTCCACGTACAGGGTATGTCGGTGAGCACGTAGAACCCATGCCGCAGCCCTTGCCGTTCGTACTCCATTTTCCCATGCTGTCCATCGCGACACCCCACGGATACAAGCGACCATACTTTGCACAATATTCAGCAGAGTCGTTATAGCAGCGGCTACCGTCTGCTTCATAGTTCAGGTTTTCCGCCATCCACACTTGATTACCGATTTTTAAGGTCTTGTAAACCTTGCCATCGCGGGAATCCGTCATTTCACCATAATCAATATTCGGATTCAGATAAGGGTCAACGCGACTACTACTGGATCCCCTCCCTTCGGTCGAGGATGACGAAGAGGGGAGGTTTCCGCTCGAGGCAGGAACGACATCGTTTCCGAAGACTTCCACATACTTTTCGAATGCAGGTACCACGTCGGCGTAGCCCCAGCTTTCGATATTCTTGCGAATCGAATCGAGCGTTCCGTCGGTCGTAGCGGCAACCTGCCATTTTTCAATCGTAGCCTTCGTTTTATCATCATTCCACTCGCCGGTTTCCGCGAACGAATCTGCGAACTTTTCGATGCGCTTTGCAAGGCCCGCATCATCCGTTTCTGCCAACATCAACACGCTCACGGCAAGGAGCGCCGCGTTACCGTCTCCATTTTCAAAGATAGTCAGGTCTTCGGAATTGTCGAAGTCGCCCGCAATACTGAACGCCGCAAGAACTTCCTTCTCGGCCAGCGCCTTCGCATCCGCAAACGTCTTGCCTTCTTCGTTTACGAGGTGCATTACGCGTTCGTATTCCAGCTCAGTAAGCACGTTAATGTTCACGCTTTCGCGATCCCTCAGGTCGGTCAATGCATGGAGCGTAATCTCGCTCGCCGACTCCTTGCCGGTAATTTCGCTGCGATATTTACCCGTCACAGCAAACACCGCACACGATGCAGAGAGCGTCACATCGTCAACAGCAAAGTCGCCCTTGTCGCTCTTGACGGCACCATCAAAAACTTCGCCCGTATAATTCAGAGTCTTGCAGTCGATTCCCTGCACCGTCACCGCAGAGCCCTTCACGAACGGTCCCTTCTGCGCGGTGCCCGCCACGTTCAAGTCCTTGATCGCGGTGATGCCCTCTGACTCCTCACTCGTACCGGCGGTATCCTTGCCATCGGAACAGGCCACCATAAAAAACGACCCGAGCGCAAACGCTGGCAGAATCCATTTCTTCATACTTAGAACCTTTTTATTAAACATGTTCATTCTCCTTTACCCGATGTGTACTTGCTACGATTTAAATTTTCTGACAGCGGAAACAGCTGCATGTTCAAACGGCAGACTTTTTCCACGTTCTTGTCGGCCGAGACAATCGACACGATGCGCTTGCGGCATTCTATAAGTTCTTCAATGACCTTCTCGTAGCTTTCGGCAGTCATACCCATGGTAACGCCGCTAAAGTGACGTTCCGAAATAGGCACGTCGTCTAAAGACTCTAGCGCAAATTCGCCCATCTGGCGTAGCAGGGAATGAACCGCCACCGAAACCACCTTCAGGCGACCAGTGGAAAGAGAATGGTTCGTCTGATGATACAAGCCCTTGATATCCTTTATCAAGAAACCCGCACTGGTCAGAAAGCGAAGACTGTTGCTCACATCGGCTGCAGAAATAGGGAAACGGCAGGCTTTCGCGATTTCGTGCGGTTTTGCCCCGGGCATTGCCACGGCCAATTCACGGACCACGGAATGTTTCCACGTTTCATAGAAGGTGTACATTTCGCTGCCCAAAATTTTCACATGATGTGCCGAACTCAATGCATCCATTTCTTCGAAGCATTTTTTCTTTTCGCGGTCTGTTTTTGCGTTTTCGTATCGAACCATCAAAACGAAGTAGTCGAACTCAAACCCCAGCAACCCCATTGCCAAGGCAGTCTTCTTGGCACCTTCCTCCACCAAGCGGGTCTTGCCATCGCAAACCAACTTCAAATAAGATCCCGAGGCAAAACCAGCTAGCCTCGCAAACTCGCGCCATGTAAATGCAGAACAACGTTTCCTTTCGGTGTAGTAGTCCTGAATATATTGGCGATAATCTTTATATTCAACAATCGATTTCATATCACTCATAAAATAGATAATCCTATCTATTCATGCAACAATTTTTAAAAAACAAAAATGTCGTTTTTAAGTAAATTTAAGCACTTTTTGTTTTACGCTAAAGAAATTTCAATTTTATAAAACAAAATACGGAATATATAAAACAAAAAGGGCTAGGTTTTTCCTAGCCCTTCCTGCCCTTAAAACAAGTTAAACGCCTTTCAGCACGACCTTCCTGTAGACAGAGGAAAGCCCGTCCTGAACACGGACAACATAGATCCCGCTCTTCAATCCGTTCAACGGGACATTTGAACTTGCGAGTCCCCTCTTGACGACTTCACCTTTTAAGTTCACTATCTGGAATTTTGCCTGAGCGCTTGTTCCATAAAAGTGGAGATTCTTCCCTGAAACAACCATTCTCACATCGAGAGGCTTGTCCAAGACCGGCGCCGCAGTCCGTTCCTCTTCTTCATACTGTTCACAAGACATCCAATTATTATTGTAGCATTGATCAAATTCAGGCTCCTTTACCGTTTTCGCGTCACCCTTGCAAGTCCCCCTGGGACCGAATTCAAACAGCCGAAGGGTTCCTTCAACCGCAACGGAATCGACAATATCAAGATAAATATCCTTATCATAATTACAGGGCTTGACTTCATCTGTATCACTTGGATTATAATATTTAAAATTTCCAAGCGACGTTTCAACCGTAGAAACTTTGCTTGTCTTAGGCAAAACGGCGCTACAGAACCCAACACGAATCACGATATCATGGTCAGACATATAGGTTGTGCAGAACCCTTTCGCCTTGGACACGACCGAATCCCGACCTATTGCTTCGTCTCCCTTATCCAGATGAATAGTGATTTTCATATCTTTTTTTGCCAAGTCTTTTTTAATTCGATACTTGTAACCTAAATAGCCTAGGCTATCCATCGTTTCCCTGAAAGAAGGGTAGGGCGTCCGCACAACAGCCGCACTGCCAAGAGAAACACGGGGTTCCTCCGACGTTTCGCAAAACGATCCCGTTATAGACTGGCATGCTTTATACTTATACGGAGTATAATTTATCCCATCAAACCATAAGTCCTTGTTCGCTATTCGGGTTTGAATGACGGTGCCACTATTAAAGCCCGCAATCTTATTCACTTCAGTCACTTCATCGCCATTATAGACGTTTTCAAAGAAACACTCACTAATAGTCCCATCGTTACTACCGGCCAAAGCCGCATCATGACGAAATTTAGCGTCCGAATTGAAATAAGAATCCTTTATAATGAGATTCTTGACGACCCCAGTCGATTCAATCGATTCAAACAACCCAACAGACTTATAGCTCGCAATATGAACCCGATCTTTTGTCGTATACAACCCGGAAATAGAATGGAACTGTCCATCCAGGGTTCCAGCGAAAGCTACGGGAGAATCCCAGGAAAAAAATTTGCACTCGGTCCCATTCTTTAGGCATTCATCAGAAGTAACATTCCTGTTGAACACCAGGTCCTTGAGAAGAACCGCTTTCAAGGTCTTATCTCCAGGAGAAACCCTTGCGAACCATACAAGCTGTTCCTCATTTTCGATCTGGTACACGCCATTCTTGATTTTAGGAGCATAATCCC
This sequence comes from uncultured Fibrobacter sp., assembly GCF_947166265.1. Taxonomy (NCBI): domain Bacteria; kingdom Pseudomonadati; phylum Fibrobacterota; class Fibrobacteria; order Fibrobacterales; family Fibrobacteraceae; genus Fibrobacter; species uncultured Fibrobacter sp. The sequence continues at coordinate 17,584 of NZ_CAMVDO010000010.1, forward strand.
TTAATACGGGATGCTTTTCCCCCTGCTCCCAGATATCTACAAAATAACCATCATTGTTGAGCAAATCGACAATGGTTCCATCCGTAAAGGCAGACTCATCAACAATGGTTCCATAATTCGGATATTCAACGTACCCGTCAGGTTTTTCATTGACCGCAATACTGTAGGAATTCCTTATTTGCAGATCAGCCGTATCTATGATATTAGTAAACCCGCTTTGATACCATCCTTGAACCTGCCCCACGTTGAAACTGTTTTCTATAACAATGTTGAAAAAAGACGTTCCGACTAGTCCGCCCACCGAACTGCCTTTCACAGATCCTGTATTGTAACATTGATATATAGCTCCATAAGTAGAGCGGATTCCACCCCCAGTTTTTTCGCTATAGACAGTTCCCGTATTGTAACATTGTTCCGCCATCACAAGACCAATTCCAGCAACTTCATCTTCTCCCCAAACATAGCCATCGTTATGGCAACGAAACGCGTCATCAGCGCTTCCCGCGATTCCACCAACCACTTCCGATCCAACAACCACACCAGAAAATGAACTGTTGTATATGTTGCCCCCTCTTCCAGATATACCACCGACGTGACTGCCTCCCTTGATGTATGAATCGGCAATATTCAGGTTTTTGATGATTCCACCCCCATATGAAACATATCCAAAAAAGCCCGCCGGATAGGAAAAAGCGTCTACGTAAAGTCCACTTACCGTATGCCCCTGCCCATCAAAGATGCCATGAAACCGCGTACTTTCGGAGCCAATAGGATTCCATTTTTGAAGAGAGCATGTTCCGCCATCTTTTGCACACTTGAGAGTTGGGGGGACGTCATCCTCTTCTCCAAATTCAACTTCGTCCATCACGTTCTTGTTGATTGTAATATCGTTTTCAAGTTTTGCACAGGTAATCTGGTCCAATTTTTTTTCCTCACCAGAATTCACCTGTTTTGCAAAGCCATAAAGTTCTTCAACCGTTGAAATCGAGTAGCATCCGTCCGCGTCCTTTTGGGGAACGGTTGGCGAAATTGCCGACACAGCGTAAGTAGCAAACAGCAGCCCCAATAAAACTGAACCCTTCATAAAACCTCCACAAATCCATTTAGATTTATTTATCCAAAATATTCTATGCAAATATAACAAAATGCTAATTCTATAGATTTCTGTACCGGAGAACAGAAAAGCTCCGACTTTGTCGGAGCGATTCCAAATGACTCACAAAAATTATTTTATGGAAACCCGCTGCACCTGGGAACCGATGCGCACCAGGTAATTGCCAGCGGAATTCACCGGGATTGCAAAGTTCTTGCTATAGATATTCCCCTTACGGAGCACATGTCCCTGCATATCGAACAACGTATAGGAGCGGGCCGATTCAGAGGCGCCCGACACCAGAATTTCACGACCAACAGTCGTCAGCATGAACTGCGGTGCCTGCGCAACGGGCGCCAAGCCGTCCTTTCCGCCCTTCTTGCTAGAGCTGCTAGACTTGCCAGAAGAACTCGACTTCGCGCTGCTCGAAGAACTGGGAGGCACCCAATCAAAGTGAGCGACAATCGTCGTATCACTCACCACCTTGAACTTAAGAACCGGATTCGTATTATTCTCGTCATCTGCCCAGTAAGCGAACTTGTAGCTATCAGCGGGCCGCGCTTCGACAGAAACCTTTTCTCCGTACTCATACACCTTGCCGTCTTTCAAGCCGACAATTTTTCCGCGACCAATCACGTCAACCTTCACAATCACTTCAAAGCGGAGCTTTTCCCACTTGGCATAGAAATCCAAAGAGTCCGTAGCCTCTTTCGTAATAGACTTCACCGGCTCGCCACTTAGAGCGGAATCCGCATACCAGCCCAAGAAATCAAAGCCAGCCCGTTTCACCGTATCGGGAAGCACGGTCTCGATTCCCTGCATGTAACTCGTAAAATAAGTTGACGTATCACCGTCGAAAGTATGGAAGTTCACGGCATGTTCAATACCGCTATAATTCTTGACGATGCCGGAGAAATTCGGATACTCGTCCACACCAACATCTTGCCCCCAAATGGCACCGCCTTTTCCACCGTGCAGCAACCGCGCCACGGTACCATTCCTGAACATTCCCATCGCCAAAGACGTTCCGCAGCATCCCTCTTCTTCCTCATTTTTAGGATAATAGGAATTTTCCACGGTCATATTGTCTTCTGCGTAACAAACCAAATCATATACCAGTTCATCTTCAGTTATATCAAAGACCGGACCGACATTGTAACTATTGACAATGGTCAAAGAATTCTTGTCCTCATAGTGTTTCCAGCCAACAAGACCTCCACCACAATAGCCCCCCATCATTCCACTTTTATACTCGACGTGCCCAGCATTATAGCAGTTTTCGATATAGAGGTTTGTCACCCCGAAGCTACCCCCGACAAGGCCGCCCGCAGCGCCTCGCCAAGAATTGCCGTCATAACCATGCACGGTAGACGTACTGTAGCAATAGGCGATTTCAACATCACCCTGTTCCCAATATTCATAAGGAAGAATCTTGCCCACAAGGGCTCCAACAGAGCCTCTCGCCGCAAAGAAGGATTTCTCGATTCCAAGATTCCTGATAGCCACATTTTCGTAATTCACATTTTTATCTACCGTTCCGAAAAATCCAGAGCCTTCCCGATCTTCATCCAGGGTGTCGTTAAAGTACAGTCCCGAAACGGAATGGAACTTACCATCGAACACGCCATTGAATTCCATCATGGGCGTCCATTCCAGAAACAGGTCCTTCTCAGCTTCGTGCAGCACACCGTTTTCGTCAATCACATTCTGATTTACCACAATGTCCTTTGCGAGGGACGCACAGGCAGAAGTATTCTGTTCAAATCCGTCCGTACCGTTCACAATAGCGGCAAAACCGTATAGCTCCATGGCCGTCTTGATGACATAGCAACCATCGGTATCTTTCGACGGAGTTTCTTTCTGAAGCCACTTGGCGTAAAACACCTTGTCACCGGTTTCTTCGGCAGTAATCTCGGTCACGCGATTACCGCTATAATTGCTTTTGGCATACCACCCGGCAAAAACATAACCGTCGCGCAAGACCTTATGCGTAAGCGTCAAGCCCGTCCCTTCTACATACGATTTCGCAGCACTGGTATCGACAGCACCGCCGACAGTGTTATACGTAATCTTACGAATCTTGGAAAGTTTCGCCCACAATTCCCTGTCCCCTTCGGAATCGGCCAAAATATTCGTCACGGCATCACCCGTCAAATCCTCATTTTCGAACCATCCTTCAAAAAGGTAGCCATCACGATAAGCGTCCGGAAGTCTGAAATCGTATCCGGGAACATACTTGTCCGGATACACCAAGGGATCGCCCCTGTAGGTATGCAGAATCAACCCTGCCATCGCATTAGACGACATTCCCGTAATACCATCCTTGAAAACGGGAGACGGATCTATTCCCACATCCTGTCCCCATACGGTCCCGTCAAAGTCACTCACCCTATAAGTATAATTGCGCAACATATAGGCAACGGTCCCATTTTCAAACAGCTCGGCAGGAGCCGCATTACCGACAGAATCCATTTTTGTCCATTCCGTTTCCACATAAAACACGTTTTCCATCGCAGATGTTAAAGCCTTGTAGGACATCCCTTTGAAACTGCCTATCAAAGAACTTTGATATGGACTAATCCGGGGAACTTCTATCTGGAAAGTACTGTAAGCCCCTGCTATATAGCGACAAGAGCTTACATAACCGAAAAGGCCACCAACGATTCCGATACCAGATACTGCTCCCTTGTTATAGCAATTCATTACAATAGCTCCCCCTAGACTTCCGACAATGCCACCAGCGACGTGATTTCCATTCACAACAGAAGCTTCATTAAAACTGTTTGCAACAGTGATACTTCCAGAAGTCGAGCCCACAATACCGCCTGCGGTATCGCCCACCACTTCACCATAATTTTTTCCATTCAAGATCTTCGCCCAGCCGTTCATCCGGCCGACAATTCCTCCTGCTCTATCAGGCTTTCCACTTATACGCATTTTACTAGAACAGTTTTCAACAATAACCGGTTGGTCCTTCAATGTCGCATACTCTACCGAAATAATTCCGACAATGCCGCCCATATCGTTAGTTTCCCCAACAACAAGGCCAGAGGCGCTACAATTCCTAATAGTCGCATGTCCGGCTACATAACCTACAATTCCACCCACATTCTCGTAGAAGCTTTCCGTTTCGATTCTCACATGACTTGAACAGTTTTCGATAAGGACATTCGCCCCGATGTCTGTATGCCACACATCATGCTTATTATCATTAATCGCTCCGACAATCGCACCGGCATGACTTTTCGCTCGGAAAAAAGAACCCACTATTCCCAGATTCCGAACCACAATCGTACGGTCTTCATCACCATTCCCCAACCCCGTGAAAAAACCTACGACGTTCCATTCATATTCAAGGTTATGGTAGTCACGATAAAGGCCCGAAATCGTATGCCCCTGGCCATCAAAGGTTCCCGCAAACAAGTCTATCGGATTCCACACAACAAAGTTCGCCGTATCCGCGACATTGAGCGAATCGTCTTCCGTCAAGACACCCTCGTTCACGACGATATCGGCAGTGAGCTTTGCGCACCCCGTAAAATACGAGTTCACATCATTCACGAGCGAGGCAAAGCCGTACAGTTCCTCGGCACTGGAAATCTCGTAGCAGCCGCCCACAAGGGCGGGCGTTTTAGGAGTAATCGTCTTTGCCGCATTTGCAAGCGAAGCCAAAAAAACGACAAGGGCAAGCAGGATTTCCTTTTTAATGGACACAGCATTTCTCCTTTTAGGGGCTATTAAGATAAATATAGGTATAAAAAAGGAGATCCCCGCCTTCGCGGGGATGACAAGATGGGCGCGGGGATGACTGAGTGAAAAAAGGAACCCCCGGCATTGCCGAGGGTATCCTTTGATTTGCTTTTGTCGCGACTCTTACCCGTGAGCAACAAAGCCCTCGGGTGTTAACCGAGGGCGGTTGCGAGAGCGAGCGCTCTGGGTACGTACTTAGTAGATTGGGCGCGAGCGGTCTCTTAGCTCAAGCGGCTAATCATGTAACCGGCGCAGACTGCGGTACCGATCACGCCAGCCACGTTCGGGCCCATAGCGTGCATCAGCAAGAAGTTCTGCGGGTCATACTTGGCACCTTCCACCTGAGAAACACGGGCGGCCATCGGCACGGCGGACACGCCAGCAGAACCGATAAGCGGATTCACAGGGTTATTGGGAGTGCACTTGTTCATGATCTTGGCAAGGAAGAGGCCTGCAGCGGTCGAGAAACCGAAGGCCACCACACCCATAGCGATAATCATGAGGGTCTGCGGACGCAAGAAGATGTCGGCAGACATCGTGAGGCCCACGGAAGTACCGAGGAAGATCGTCACGATGTTCATGAGTTCGTTGGAGGAGGTCTTCACCAAGCGTTCGACAACACCGGCTTCCTTGAAGATGTTACCAAGCATGAGCATGATGATAAGAGCAGAAGCATCGGGCACCACGAGGATGCACACGATCATCACCATCACGGCAAACACGATGCGTTCGGCCTTGGACACCTTGCGCAGAGCCTTCATACGGATCTTGCGTTCCTTGTCGTTAGTCATGAGGCGCATGATAGGCGGCTGGATCAGCGGAACGAGGGCCATGTAAGTGTAAGCTGCCACGGCGATAGGTCCGATGAGGTGCTTTGCTAATTTGTTTGCAGTAAAGATGGAGGTCGGACCATCAGCACCGCCGATGATACCGATAGAGGCTGCTTCACCGAGAGTAAAGCCACCGAAAGCCACGGCGCAGAACATGGTCGCAAACACGCCGAACTGAGCGCCACCGCCGAGGAGCAGTGTACGCGGGTTAGCGATAAGCGGTCCGAAGTCCGTCATGGCACCCACGCCCAAGAAGATGATGGGCGGGAAGAGTTCCAGGTGGATACCCTGGCTGATGTAGTAATAGAGGCCAGCCGTCGGGGTAAACATACCTTCGATGCTCCAGCCACCATCGTAGAATCCCGCACTCGGGATGTTCACCGCCAGTGCGCCGAGCGAAATCGGCAAGAGCAGCAGCGGCTCATACTTTTTGACAATCGCCAAGTACATCAGGACGAAACTCACGATCCACATAACCACCATAGACGGGGTGACGTATGCGAATCCGGTGTCGCCTGCGAACTCAACGACCGAATTTAAAAGAGAACTCATTTATCTGTACCTCTTAGGCGATGGTCATGAGAGTCTGGCCGTCGACGACAGTGTCGGTTTCCTTGACGGCAATGGAGTTCACGGTGCCGGCGCACGGAGCGACGACCGGGTTTTCCATCTTGAGAGCTTCGATGATAGCCACTTCCTGGTTGGCAGCAACGGTGTCGCCGACCTTGACCTTCAGTTTGAACACGGAGCCAGCGAGCGGGCTCTTGACTTCGGTACCACCAGCAACAGCAGGAGCGGCGGCAGGTGCCGGAGCGGCAGCGGGAGCTGCAACAGGAGCAGCGGCAACGGCTGCATTGGAATCAAGAACTTCTACTTCGACATCGTAGGTCTTGCCTTCGAAACTGATACGGACGGTTTTCTTCATTTTGATTTTTCCTGGCTTAAAAGCCTGTTGAGTTTTAAAAGTTTACCTTACTTGACGATCGTCCAAGCAGGAGAATTAATGTTTCTGTAAGCAGTCACGCGGCAGGGCTGACCGATAGCCTGGGTCGCCGCTGCGGTCACGAGGGCGAGGAACTGGTCGTTGCTCATGCCCGGGTGTTCTTCGAGGGCTGCCACGGCGGCAATGCCGAGGAAAGCCTGGAGCTGCTTGTTGGTGAAGCCCGGATGCACGCTCTTGGCGTTCGGATCCCAGTCGCAGTGGGCAGGTCCGATAGTTACCGGAGCTGCGGCGGCGGGAGCGGTGGCCGGGGCAGCCTTAACTGCAGGTGCCGGAGCCTTGTCCTTGTTGAGGCCGAGCTTTGCCATGATAAAGTTCATGAGGTAGCAGAGCACCGTGAGGCCCACGATCACCACCATCACCACGATAAGACCGGTAGCCTGGAATTCGATCAGGGAGCCGATACCGAAGGTGTCGGAGTCGCCCTTACAACCCTGTTCGGTCGAGAATTCGCCCTTGCAGTAGGTCGAGCCCAGCTTGGCCTTGGCGATGGGCAACACCTTGTGGCCGCCGGCGTTTTCGATAGAATCGCGAACGTCGCGTGCAAGAACTGCCTGATCGTAGGTCTTATAGAGAACCGAATGGTTACCAGCGTGGTTTTCCACGATCTTGTAAACCATGTCGTCATTCATACCCGGCATAGAAAGCTGCGCCTGAACCTGGGCGGCATCGGAGGGGAGCATGAGTCCGAGCTGTTCGTCGAACTTGCCCTTCACCTTTGCTTCAGGTTGCGGTGCAACAAGAGCCGGCTGCTGCACTTCTTCAGCCGGGGCTGCGGCGGGAGCCACTTCCTGAGCTTCGGGTGCATTGGTCTGTGTTTCGTTCATATTGGATTCAATCCATTCTTTTGGGTTTCTGTTTTGTAAAAATCAGCGGTGTAAATTTAGAAAAAAGCGGCACAAATCAAGTGCCGCACAGTCCTACATCACCCCGGATTCGAGGCCCTTTACGGGGACATAACGCACCGAGCCGTCGGGGGATACAATCATGGCGACTCCGGCCATGTAGTTCACCCATTTCCATTTTTCGTAATACTTCACGTTCGCATGCCCGTTTGTCGTGTAGGCGAGAAGCGGCACCACCAAGAAATCGTGCGTACACATGACATTGACGCGCTTCATGCTCGGAAGATTTAGCAGAATATTGTACTGGATCAGTTCCTCGCTGCGGGCTTCGAGATCGTAGAAGGCATCCGAGTAGGCTCCGGTAAACGCGTACTTGGAATAAACCATCCAGCCACCGCCATCGGATTCCATGTAACTGTCGACCTTCGAGACATCTTTCGCATACCAGTCACCGACCATATACGACAACACGTCGAGACTGTAATTCGATTGACCTTTTCCCTGCGCAATGTTTTCGCAGGTTTCCATGGTGCGGGTATAGCCCGAATAGCCGTAATAGAAATCTTCCTTGCCCACTGCCGCAAGACGCGCACCCAAATCGCGGGCATACTTTTTCCCGTTGTCGGTGAGGTGCCCGGTGGGCCCCGTATCATCGGTGCGTTCGCTATGGCGGATAACGAACACCACCTTTTCGTCGGCTTTCAGGTTCGCATAGACTTCAACCAGGTCGGTAAAGCCGTCGGCTTCTTGCGGGGTCGCCACACGCCATGCACCGGAATCGTAAATGTAGTAGTTGTCATGAATCACGCGGCCTTCGCGGATTTCCCTGTCGTATGCACCTGGGCCAAAACCCGCGGTATCCTTTTCCATGGGCTGCGCCACGCGCCACTCCTTGGAATTCACGTCGCAGATAAAGCGTACCTTCGAATGGTCCGCATGTTCGTAGTCATTGGCATAGTAGGCGCTCTGCCCCTGATTCACATAGGTGACCTTTCCCGCATTCGCATTGGAACAGGTTTCAAAACCATACGCAACAGGAATGAAGGCCCGCATATACCTTTCAAAGTTCGGGACGTTGCCGCCAAAAGCGCTCGTTACGTTATTTCGAATTTCACCATACCGCCAATTGCTATCCAGTCCAACGACCCAGTCGGCAATCTTGATTTTTAAGCTGGGGTCATTCCACGCACCGTCCCCTTTCAGGTCTTCGCCCAGGTTGCGAATAATGTTTAGCGTTTCGTCCTTGCTTGCACGGTTCTGCACCATCGACGACACGGCAAGCAGTACCGCAGCGGAATCCATCGTAAACTGCGCAGAGTCAATTCCAAAGGCCGCAAGCGTCTCTTTTTTCGCCTGTACCAGGGCCACATTTTCGTCCACATGGTTCATCAGGAGCTGTTCCACGCGCGGCTCAGACAAAAGATCCAGTATACCGACCTCGCTAGAATCGAGGGCGGTGCGTTCCGCAAGAATCTCATAGACATAAAGAGGCGCACGAACCGTATCTACAACCGCCGGAGTATCGGGGTCATCTGCAGAATTTCCGTTTACGGCACCGCCACTGCTATCGGAGCTGCACCCCGCCAAAAGGAGTATCAGCACGACAGCCCAAAAATCCATCACCTTTTTCATTTTTTTTCTTCTTGTCTTCAGGGCTACATCGTCATCGTTCCCGATTCGAGGCCCTTCACCGGGACATAGCGCATATTTCCCTTTGTATCCAGAATAATCGCGATTCCCGCGAGGTAATTCGCCCATTGCTTGGTATCGAAATAGCGCAGGTTCACTTTCTTGTTCGTGCAGTACGCCGTCAAGGGCACCACGAACGTATCGTGCGAAATCCACACCCCCACGCGACTTACTTTAGCAAATTCCGGCTTCACGATTTCCTGCAAGAATTCCTCGCTGCGGTCCTCGAAATCATAGAAGGCATCGGCGAATGCCCCCTTATAGGCGTATGCGGAGTTCACGACCCAGCCGCCACCGTTGTTGCTCTTGTACTGCTTGTACTTGTCCTCGTCCTTGACGTACCATTCACCGTCCAGATCTTCGAGGGTATATTCCGTATAGCTTGCGCCGGCCCCCTTGGCAATATTCTCGCACGTTTCCTTGCTGCGCGTATAGGTCGAGTTCGCAAAGAAAATCGATTCGCCCTTAAATACTTCGCCTACGGACTGGGACTGCTTTTTACCGTCATCCGTCAAGTGCCCATTCTTACTCGTATCATCGGTACGCTTGGCATGGCGCAATACAAAAATGACCTTTTCACCCGCAGAGAGTTTCTTAAGCACCTCTTCCAGATCGACAAATTCCTGAATGTCGTCATCCGTCGCAGCGCGCCACTTGCCCTGGTCGTAAACATAGTACTTGTCCGTATTGATTTTGCCCGTTTTGATCTGGCCCTCGTAATCTCCCTTGCCAAAACCGTACGTATCCTTTTCAAGATCAGTCGCGGCACGCCACTCATGCGTTTCGGCATCGCAGATAAAGCGCACCGTTGGTCCCGGCTGGTCATAGCCCGAAACAAAGTAGGCACTCAGGCTATTGTTCACAAAGCGAACGGAATCCGCATTATAGGCGTTACATTCTCCAAAATTATAGACCTTCGTCCAGAAATGCTTCAAGTGCTTTTCGAATTCAGGAACATCGCCCAAATGCCACGAGGCAATATTGTTCCTGATAATCGCATACGAACCGCTCGTATCGAGTTCCATGAGCCAGTCCGCCAAGTCCGCCTTCGCATTGTTGTCGTCCCAGTTGCCGTTTCCCTTGATGCGTTCGGCGATATCACCTGCATACTGGAGCATCTCGCTCCCCGAACCCTTACGCTGCATCATGATCGATACCGCAAGCAAGGCTCCGCTGTATTCGTCTCCATCGAAAAGGCCAATGTCCTCGGCAAAGCGACCGTCCGTCGTCAGCGTCTGTTGCTGCTGTCCAAAATTACCCCAGCCGAAACCGTTTCCACCCCCGTTACCGCCCTCATCTGAAGAGCCCAACTGGATTTCGAAAGACGCTAGGATATCACGCAGGGCCTGCGCCTTGACCGCACGGATCGGCTGATTGTTGCCGCTGTTTTCCACAAGCTTCAGTACGCGAGGAGCCTCCATGTGAGTGAGCATATTCACGTTCACCGAATCCTTCTCCGTCACGTCTACCACGGCCTCCAGCGTGACAACCGACGCCGACAATCCGCTGGTCAGTTCGTTCCTGAAAAATCCGCTCGTCTGAACACGCAGATAAGGCGAAACGAAATCGACACTATCGAAACTGAAATTTCCATTGGCATCCAAAATGCAGGTCTTGTGGGAACGCTTGGAATCGGCCAAATGCTGAGTACTATCCAGTTCAATCAGTTTCACCGAGGTGCCATAACGGAAGGGACCCTTTTCGGCAACACCGACAACGCGCGCCCCTACCATGCGGGGTTCCGCCGTATCGACTGCAGCCGTATTGACCGTACCGCCGCCAAAATTGCCCCACGGGAACTGGGAATTACTGTTCGATGAATTTTCCTCCTCTTCGTCCACCTCGCCTACAACAAGCACCCCGTTGCGACAAGACACCGTAGACGTTTCTACGGCGGATTCAAAATCCACCCATTTTTCGCCAAGGCAGAAATACATCGCATTTTCACTTTCGACCATGAAGGATTCCCCTTCGTTTGCCGAAGTACATTTGGGTAAGTCAGAAACGTCCGAAACGACGGTCGTATCTACAATCAGGGAATCTTCTATTACCGGAACCGAGCCCACCGAGGAGCTCGACTGCGATGTCGAGGAGTGCCCCTTACCGCTACTCGAAACGGGTCGGCCCAGAGAGTCCAGAATCACGACTCCGCTCGAACCATTTTCCGAAAAGGAGTCCGACGACCATTCGGCATTTCCTTCCTGTTCAGGATCATCCGACGACGTGGAACTACCTGAACACGCCGTAAGGGTGCATACGGCCATAAAAAAGACAATACTCAAAAAATGGCGATCCATTCGTCGTTCCAATATTTCTTATGCAATATAATAAAGGAGATTCCCGGTCAAACCGGGAACGGCTAACAAATGGGCCGAATTCGGACAATAATTAGAGCATCTTGCCGGTTTCGAGGAACCGGCGGTGCATTTCGAAGGCGCGTTCCAACGCAATCGGCATGTGAACGCCCTTGGCATGCTTCAGGCTATATTCCAAAAAGTCCGTCAGGGGTTCGCGGAAATCGGGATGGGCGCAGTTCCTGATAATCAGGCGCGCACGTTCCTCGGCAGCAAGCCCACGCAAGTCGGCAAGTCCCTGCTCCGTCACGAAAATCATCGTGTCATGGTCCGTCTGGTCCACATGGCTCACGTAAGGCACAATCGAGCTGATGGCGCCATTCTTTGCGACCGAGGGCGTCAGGAAAAATCCGAGGGCACAGTTCCTTGCAAAGTCCGCCGCACCGCCGATTCCGTTCATCATCGAAGAACCCGAAACCAGGCTGCTGTTCACGTTGCCGAAGATATCGGCTTCGAGCGCCGTGTTCATCGAAATAACGCCCACGCGACGAATCACATCGGGGCTATTGCTCACTTCCTGCTGGCGAAGCACCAGGTGCTTTTTCCATTCGGCGCTATTCTCGACAAATTCCTTCTGCGCATTTTCAGACAAAGTAAGAGCCGTTCCCGAAGCGACACCGAGCTTTCCCTTTTTCAGCAGCGGGAATACGGCTTCCTGAATGACTTCGGTGTAGAGGTCGATGGTTCCAAGGCGGGTATCGTCGGACATGGCGCTCAATACGGCATTCGCGACCTTGCCCACGCCACTCTGGAACGCAAGCCCCTTGGGGAGTCTGCCCTTGCGTTCTTCGAAACAGATAAAGTCTAGAATGCGTTCGCCAATATTCCTGGAAACTTCGTCGGGTTCCACAAACGGGTTCACTTCGTCAAGACGAGAAGTCTCGACGACGGCAACGACCTTATTCACATCAATCTTGACAAATTCTCCGCCGACACGGTCGCCTGCGCTATAGATGGGGAGCGGCTTTGCATGCGGCGGGAGTTCCGGAAGCGCCGTATCGTGGATTCCCATGAAGGAATCCCCCAGACGCGTATTCAGTTCCAGGATAATCTTCGGCGCCATCTCCAGGTAAGTCACCGAGTTTCCGCCCGAAGTCGAAAGGCATACGCGACCGTCGCCCAGTATCGCAGAAACTTCGATAATGGCGACCGTCGGCGCAGGCACCGCACCGGTACGCACCAAGTAACCCATCTTGCCGAGGTGTGCGTCAATGTACTTGATTTCGCCCGCGTTAATCGCCTTGCGAAGACTCGGATTGCTCTGGTAAGGCATCCTGAGGCTCACCGCACCCGCACGCGCAAGAGCGCCGTCGCAGCTGTCGCCCGTAGAGGCTCCCGAAAAAAGCGTAATCTTGAAAGGTTTCCCTTCGGCGTGAAGTTTCTCGGCACGCGCGGCCAAAGCCGTTGGCACTTCCTTAGGGTAGCCCGCCAAGGTAAAGCCGGAAACTCCCAGCACATCGCCATCGTTAATCATCGCCGCGGCATCGGCCGCCGAGCACTTCTTCGAGTCAATCCAATTCATAGCGGCTTAAAAATAAATAAAAGTGGCTAGTGGTTGGTGACTAGTGGTTAGGAATGTAACAAGGACATTCAACATCCCTGTTTACTAACCACTGTTTACTGTCTACTATTTTCTATTTTCCTCTTCGTGAAGCATTTCATCAAATACAACTTGATCGGCGTCATGAACACGCTCATCACCTTGGCCTCGGTCTGGGTGATGCACCAGCTACTCGACTGGAACCTAGAACTTTCCAACTTCCTCGGTTTCATCTTCGGCGCCATCAACAGTTACCTGATGAACCGCCTCTGGAATTTCAAGAGCAAGAACCGCAAGCGCACCGAAGTCATCCGATTCATCATCGTCTTTATTGCCGCCTACCTGCTCAACCTCGCCACCCTCGAAGCATGCGTTTACGCTCTCGACACCACCTGGTGCAAAAGTTTCACCGACTTTATTTCGCAGTACATGAAGCCCAGCTTCTTCGCAAACATCATCGCGAACGGCGTCTACGTCATCGCAAGCTTCACCCTCTACAAGAAATGGGTGTTCAAGTAGAAGAGAGTAGATAGACGAAAGACGAGAGATTACTCACAACAAATGTTTATGCGTAAAAGATTGGTTTGCTAAGCGAGCATTCGTCAGCCGAAGGCTGATGCCGTGCGAGTGTGCAAACCAATCTTTGGAGCCGTCAATAACAGTTAATGATTGAAAGTTCTCATACTTTGTTCCTCGTTCTTCGTTGTTCGCATATACAAAAAGACGCTCGCTTTTTTGCGAGCGTCTTTTTAACTTAAGTCAACCGAAGATTAGAGCTGGAACGGAACCAGTTCCACGCGACGGTTCTGAGCACGACCCTTCTTGGTCTTGTTGTCAGCAATCGGCTTGTCCGGTCCGTAACCAACGGCACGGACGCGGTCTTCTTCGATACCCTTCTGCAGGAAGTAATCCACCACGGCCTGAGCGCGAGACTGAGACAGCTTCTTGTTGGTTTCAGCAGAACCAGTGTTATCGGTATGGCCCTGGACTTCAAGGTGAGCGACCTTGATCTTCTTCATCAAGGCGATGATGTCGTCCAGAGTCTTGTAGCTCGACTTGGTGAGCTTTGCGGAACCGGTCTGGAACTGGATACCCTTCTTCAACTGTTCAAGGTCTTCCTTCTTGTTGACCGGGCAACCCTTCTTGTCGATTTCGATACCCGGCAAGGTGTTCGGGCACTTGTCCTGGAAATCAGGAACGCCGTCACCGTCGGTATCCATCGGGCAACCCACGGTATCCACCGGAGCGCCTGCCGGAGTCTTCGGGCACTTGTCAAGAGCATCAGGTACGCCGTCCTTGTCTTCGTCGGCACTGCAACCCGTAGAGTCTACAGGCACGCCAGCCGGAGTGTTCGGGCACTGGTCAATACCATCAGCAACGCCATCCTTGTCGAAGTCGAGCGGGCAGCCGTTGTTATCTACATTCAAGCCTTCCGGAGTATTCGGGCACTGGTCGGTACCATCAGGTACGCCATCCTTGTCGGCATCGGCCGGGCAACCAGTAGAATCCACCGCTACACCCTGCTTGGTGTTCGGGCACTGGTCGAGAGCGTCGGGAATTCCGTCGCCGTCAAAGTCGCCTTCGCAACCGTCGGCATTCACCTGGGCGCCTTCACGGGTATCCGGGCACTTATCAACACCGTCATACACGCCGTCCTTGTCGCTATCCATCGGGCAACCGACAGAGTCAACCTTCACACCAGCCGGAGTGTTCGGGCACTTGTCAAGAGCATCGGGGATACTATCCTTGTCAAAGTCAGGTTCGCAACCGGTAGAATCGACAGCGGCACCTTCGCGAGTGGCGGGGCACTTGTCAAGTCCATCGTAAATACCATCCTTGTCTTCGTCCATCGGGCAGCCGACCGTATCAATCGTTGCACCTTCCGGAGTATTCGGGCACTGGTCAAGACCATCGATCATGCCATCCTTGTCGGAGTCGATCGGGCAACCCAGGGAGTCAACCGTTGCGACTTCCGGAGTATGGGCGCACTGGTCCTTATCGTTAGGAACGCCATCCTTGTCTTCGTCCTTGTCCTTGTTGGCACCGAGACGCCAGATAAGGGCTGCGGTACCGGCAATCGTCGGAGTCGGAGCATAGCCGTAGCTGAACTTAGCGTCATGATCATTCTCGTAGTAGACGATATGGCATTCGTTGCAATCCATTTCTTCCTTACCATCGTAACCGAGGTTACCCAGGGTACGGATAGCAAGATCCACGCCCATAGCAAAGTCGATATGCCACGGCAGGTGGAAACGGAGACCCGGAGTGAGTCGCATCGGGTCATCCATCGGATCGCGGCGGTACTTGCCGGTTTCAACACGCATTTCGCCGGAGAATTCCACAAAGGCTTCCAACCAGTCGGTAGCGATGTAGTTCACGCCGGTACCATAGACCAGGGTGCTCTGTCCGTCGCCGGCATATACAAATCCAGCATGGGTGTTCCACACGACCGGCACCCCAAGTGCGCCGAAGTTCAATGTGAAGATCAAAGTTCCACCGACGTTCACTTCACCAGAAGTATACGGATCGGTCACTTCACCGTCTTCGCTCAAATACCAGGCATGGCGGGGACGAACACCGCGAGCCTTGGCGCCAGTCGGAACATAGAGGTCAACCATGGCGGCCATTGCAAACAGGCTGCTTTCTTCACCGACCACATTGGCCTTTAACCAGACATCCAGGTCACCCTGTCTAAATGCCCAAAGTCCGCTTTCGCCCTTGCCACGCAGGTTTGCATGGTCATAGTTCAGCGGAAGCGAAATACCGAGGTCCAAGAAATCCAGGAGACCCACGGCCGCATGGACGTTACCGGCCCAGGTACCAGCCCATTCATGGAAATTCTTAGTTTGTCCATTCTCCTGAACTTGACCGCCACGAGACAGAGACCAGGAATCGTAGGAAACATCGCCACCGGTACCGATTTCGACGCCCCACTGGCCAAGCGTGTAGGCATTGTGTTGATGAATACCGGAGGTTCCGCCCATAAGCCCGGACTGGGCAAAGGCGAGGCCTCCCGCGACTAGCGATAAAGCAATGATTTTTTTCATTGTATCCCTCTTTGATAAAACACTTCCGCAACAAAAACATCCAAACCTTGTTACGGAATGCCTTTATTACATTTGTCTTGCAATGTAGCATTTTTGAAAGTTTTGACAAACATGTGATAAATTTCACACCCTAAAACCGCCCCAAAACAGTGCAAAAACTGTAAAATTGCAACCAAAAGTCATTGATAGTCATCAAATTAGTGATTATGAACCCGATTTTATCTATCCAGAACATCCGCCGAGACTTTAAGATGGGCGACGAGACCGTCCACGCCCTGCGTGGGGTGTCCTTCGACATATACCCCGGTGAGTTCGTGACCATCATGGGAACCTCCGGTTCGGGCAAGTCAACCATGCTGAACATTTTGGGCTGCATGGACAAGCCGACTTCCGGGCAGTACATACTGGACGGGCAGCATACCGAAAAACTGAAGCGCGACGCCCTCGCCAAAATCCGCAGCAAAAAACTCGGATTCGTTTTCCAAAGCTACAACTTGCTCAGCCGAACCACGGCCATCGAAAACGTGGAACTTCCCTTATTATATAATTCCAGCGTATCTGCCGCAGAACGGCACCGCCGCGCTATCGAAGCGTTAAAAATGGTCGGACTCGAAAGTCGCATGAACCACTTGCCGAACCAGCTTTCGGGTGGCCAGCAGCAACGAGTGGCCATCGCGCGCGCCCTGGTGAACGATCCGGTGATTATCCTTGCCGACGAAGCGACCGGAAACCTGGACACCCGCACCAGCTACGAAATCATGATGATTTTCCAGGAGCTGAACCGCCAGGGAAAAACCATCGCCTTCGTGACGCATGAACCCGACATCGCGACCTTCAGCGGGCGCACCATTACACTCCGCGACGGGCTCTTGAAAAAGGACGTGAAGAACGAGAACGTACAAGACGCCAAAGCCGCATTTGAAGCGTTACCACCACCGGAGGTATTTGAGGAATGAGGTCGCACCTACGGTGCTTTGAGCAACGAGGTCGCGCTTTGCGCTCTGAGCATTTCAAAAAAGAGCCCCATACCTCAAAGGGAGCGTAGCGACCGACCTCACACCTCATATCTAACCACTTCCTACTGTCTACTTCTAACTTCCTACTGTCTACTACCATGTCCCCACTAACTCTCATAAAAATCTCCCTCCGAGCATTGCTCCGTAACCGCATGCGAACCTTCCTTTCGGTGCTCGGCATCGTGATCGGTGTCGCGGCGGTAATCGCCATGGTCGCCATGGGCGAAGGCTCCCGCATTTCCATCAAGGAGCAAATGACCGCGATGGGTTCGAACGCCATCATCATCATGCCGAACCGCGACCGCCGCGGCGGTGTGCAGATGGAATCTTCCGAATCGCTTGAAGAAGCCGACGTGATTGCCATCCGCGAAAACGCCACCTACATTGACGGCGTTTCTCCGATGATGACGGTCGGCGGGCAGGCGATTGTCGGCAACAACAACTCTCCCACGACCCTGAGCGGAATTTCCGCCGACTATCTCAAAATCCGCAACTACGAAATCGAAGACGGAGTGATGTTCGACGATGTGACAGACCGCATGTCCAAAGTCTGCGTCATCGGACAGACCGTCGTGAAAAACTTGTTCCCCGAAGGCGACCCCATCGGCAAGACGATTCGTTACAAGAACATTCCCCTGAAGGTGATTGGAACCTTGAAGGCGAAAGGCTCCGGCGATTTTGGGCAGGATAACGATGATGTCATTTTCACGCCCTACCAGACGGTGATGAAACGTTTCTCGGCAACCACAAACATCCGCCAGATTTTTGCAAACTCCATTGGCGAAGGGTACGCCGAAAAGGCGACCGAAGAAATCATGGGCATCCTCAAGGAACGTCGCAGCTGGACCAAGCCCGTCGACCCCTTCCGCGTGTTTACACAAGAAGAAATGATCCAGACCATCACGAGTACCTCCGACATGATTTCCCTGGTGCTCACGATCATTGCAGGAATTAGCTTGTTTGTAGGCGGCATTGGAATCATGAACATCATGTACGTATCCGTCACGGAGCGCACCAAGGAAATCGGCCTCCGCATGGCGATTGGCGCCCGCGGGCGTGACATCATGTTCCAGTTTCTGTTCGAATCGGTCATCATCAGCCTGCTCGGCGGCATTATCGGAATTGCACTCGGCATCGCCGCTTCCGAAATCGTAAAAATCGCCTTCAACATGCCCATGAGCGTTTCGTTCACAAGCGTCGTCGTAAGCTTTGCCGTGTGCTTTGCGACAGGCGTATTCTTTGGCTGGTACCCCGCCCGCAAGGCTAGCCGACTCGACCCGATAGAAGCACTCCGGTTCGAATAGCAACTTCATTTGCTACCTTAGCCTGTCATGCCCGTCCCGGATTAAATCCGGGATAAACTCCAGCGGGCGCCTCCTTTTCATACGGCACTTGAAACACTCATAGACTTTTCGTATAATTACCTTACGATCCTCTCGGAGGTAATTATGAAGAAAAAAATTCAGCCGCTCGCAATCGCCTCTGCCCTTGCATTTTCAGCGACGGCCGCAATGGCGGCCACCACGCCTTATGACCTGATTCGCCCGACGTGGCCCCTGAGTTGGGATTCGACGGCGTTCGATAAGTTCGACGCAACCGTCACCAAGAGGATTGGCGTTTTAGATATTCCCGCCACTCCCGAAAGTTTCAAGGCGGGCGAACTGATGCCCGACACCTTGGACCAGGCCTACTTCGATGCCATTAACACCCACATTTCGCCCATCCGCGTAAACCAGGCCGGATACCTAGAAAGCGACCAGGAGCGTCAATTCTACTACGTAGGAACAGCGACAAACTTCGAAGTGGTCGATGCCAATGGAAAATCGTTCAAGACCAAAATCACGGGAACCTTTACCTCTAGTAGAATAAAAACCTGGAGCGACTGGACCATTATCGCAGGCACCAATGCCGCAACAAACGACCAAAAGCGTTACCAAGTTGATTTCACGGGACCAACAGGAATTATCCAAATCGGAAACATTCCGCAGTCCGTACCGACTGACAAGCGCCTGCGCATCAAGGTCGGCCAAGATGTCTCGAGCACCTTCATTGTTAGCGACGACGTTTACACGATGGCGAAAGATGCCACGCTCAAGTTCTTCGGCATTCAACGTAGCGGCAACTCCGAATCCTGGTTTCACGGCCCGAGCCACGTCAAGGACGGTGCAGGCAAAGTCGTTTTAGGCGATAGTTACTCACCCAAGGAATCAGATGCTAAACTTTCATCTAAAGCGGGCGACCTACAAGGCGGCTGGTACGACTGCGGTGACCACCTGAAGGAATCGCAGACACTGGCATTTTCATTCATGACTCTCGCCGTGATGTCGGCCACCAACCCCTCCAAGGACGTAGACCACTACGCCTATAACCACGCCGAATTTGTAAAAACCGACAATATTCCCGACGTTTTACGCGAGGCAAAACACGGTGCAGACTTTTTCCTGAGGGCATACCGCGTAGCAGACGGCGTCATTGATGACATGCCTGTTTCCGTAGGTAGCTTCGGCAGCGACCATGGTTTTTGGGGACGCCCCGAAGTTCAGGACTATGTGACGACAAGCTATCGCGGAGGCCCCGAAGATCGCAGCATTCGCCTCGGTGAACTCGGTTCCAACATCGCAGGTGAAATCGTTGCAGGTCTTGCCATCTTGAGCAAGGACTACGCCAAGTACGACAAGGACTTCGCGGACAGTTGCTTGATGGTCGCCGAAAAGATGTACGACTTTGCCAAGAGCCTCGCCCAGGGTAAGTCAACATACGATGGCAAGAAGCCTTTCAAGAACAACACAAAAGCTGCAGGTTGGAGTACCCCCGCCTATAACGGCAACAACGAATTTTACGACGACCTGGCCCTCGCTTCGGTAGCACTCCTGTACGCCACCGGCAAGGAAGAATACGCCGACGATATGATTCGCACCAAGAACCTGGTGACTGGGCAAGAATATATGGACGGTGCAGGAGCCTTTGAAGGAGGCTGGTTTGTCACGAATGACAAGGGCTTTCTGAAGAACGGAAAGAACACGAGCTGGGCAAACTCCTACGCATACGCGACCTACGCCCTGTACAAGCTGATTCTTGCAGACAAGAAGAAGGCAACCAAGACTTACGGCCTTACCGAAACGGAATGGCTGAACGCAGTGGAAGACTGCATTACGAGCATGATCCTGAACCTTGAGGATATGTCCGGAGATGGTTCCGCTTCCATAGCGTTGCCGAGCATTCCCGGTGGCCAGGGCCCGGCTTGGAAAGTGAGAGGTTCCTTAACATTTGACCACATTTGGTATGCCATGATGACGGACCAGACCTGGATTTTCAACCGTTATCAAGCGGGCAACATCTTTGAAGTTCTTGCGTACGCCGATGTCGCAGCCGATATCGAAAAGCAGGGAATCGAGCTTCCAATTATGGGCACCCCAAACTGGAAGGCCGAAGAAATGAAACAACTCGGTATTAACCAGCTGAACTATATGTTCGGTGTGAACCCATGGGACATCTCCTTCGTGTATGGCGTGGGTGACAAGAACGACGCTCACCCGCATCACCGTGCCGCAAACCCTGAAGGCAGAAATACGGCGGCCCATAACTACAAGTATGTCAGCCCCACCGGAGCACTATTTGGAGGCATCACCCCCAGCGAAGAGAATTCCCTAGTTCCCGACAACATGAGTTGGGAAGACTATCATTTGTCTGAAACCTGCCTCGACGCTTCGGCCACGCTCCTTTCAGCCCTCACCATTGTAAGTAACGGCGGTAGCAACTACTACGAAAAGAAGTGCGACAACTGCAAGACAGAGGATGCAACCCCCTTCCCCGAAATCGGAGCCTACGCCACTGCGTATCATTACGACTGGGGCGACCTGGAAGCATTCAGCATTCACATTCCAAATTCATCTATGAGTAAGCTAGACAGCGTTGTTGTCTACATCTATTTTGAAGCTACTGAAGACGAAGTCAATGATGGCGACATCGCCTTCGATATGGACCTTTGTACGGAATACGACATCGCTACATACAGCCACCCGTGCGAAAATAACGAACAGGTAAGAAAAGATCTCCGCAAACGTGAATATGAAAAAATCGAGGGGACGTACAACAAAAAGAAAAAGACTTACACCTGGGCTGTTCCGCTGGACATAGGAACCGTTGAAGTCGGATCTAGGCTCCGTATTGATCTAGTCGCCATCACGGCCGTTTCCGAAAACGACACGAGCAAGGTGCGCTACCCTGCAAAAATCAAGGCTACGGATAGCTGGAGCTTTACCACACACAAGGCAAGCGACGACGCTCCGGCCTACGAAGGCGCTCCTGACTGGGACAAGGAACGCGGTGATATTCAGGAAGCCCCCAAGGCCCCGTACATCGTCATCCGCAGCAAGGGCAAGCTCTTGTGGGGTTACGGCCCCGGCAACACCACTGACGATCGCGTAGGCATCGTAAAGGTAGCCCAAAAGCCCAGCGCCCAGATGCAGCTCAGCCGCAACACGCTCTTTGTGCAGGCAAGCGCCCAGGGAACCAAGACACTCAAGATTTTCGACGTCCTCGGGAACTTGCTCCTAGCGCAAACCTTTAATGGATCGTCTACCGAAGTGAACCTCGCAAATCTCCCGCACCGCGGCGCCATGATAGCAAGACTCACGTCAGAAGGCAAGCTCCTTGCCACCAAGGCGATTAAAATCAAGTAAGCGCATTACATGTCATGAAAAAGTCGGCCCGCAAAGCCGACTTTTTTTGTTTTTTCGTTGTACACATTTGAGTTTTTTTCATATATATTTAGGGTATGAATCTGCTTGAATTTTTACAACCGATGCCGGTCGTGGGCATTCTCCGCGACATTCCCCAGGGCGCAGAAGAAGCCTGCATAAAGACCGCTGCCGAATGTGGACTCAAGGCGATCGAAGTCACCATGAACACCGCAAACGCCGAAGCAATCATCGCAGACCTGAAGGCCGCCGCTAAGCCTTACGGCATTGCCGTAGGTGCAGGGACAGTCCGCCACGGAAGCGACCTCGACAAGGCCATTGCCGCAGGCGCCGAATTTATCGTGACGCCCAACACCCGTAACGAAATCATCCGCCTCTCGGCCACGGCACGCATCCCGATTATTCCGGGCGCATTAACCCCGACCGAAGTGCAGAAAGCATACGACCTGGGCGCCACCGCCGTGAAGATTTTCCCGGTGAACTGTGTAGGCGGTCCCGAATACATCAAGGCGCTGCGAGGCCCGTTCCGCGACATTCCGCTGATGGCATGTGGCGGAGTGAACGCCGAAAACGTAAAGTCCTACCTCAAGGCAGGAGCAAATCTTGTTTCGTTCGGTGCAAGCATCTACGACCCGAAACTTATGGCCGCAGGCGACTGGAAGACGATCGCAGATAAGTTAAAGGCCCTACTCGCTGCAATTAAGTAGCAAGCCCCCCCCTGGATCCCGTCGGTCCTTCGGACCTCCAGGATGACGTCTACTAAAGATCCTTCGATTCCGAGCCTTACGGCTCTCCACTCAGGATGACACGTTCGTGTCACTTCTTCCGCATTTCCTGCTTCATCTTGTACATGGAAACGTCGGCGCTGTGCAGCATGTCATCCATCTCCTTGTAGTCTTCGCTGGAGTGCGCAATACCGTAAGCAAAGGAAGCCTGCTTATCGACAATCGTGATTTCGGAAACGGCCTTCTGCATACGTTCCGCACAAACGATAGCGCCCTTCTTATCCGTTTCAGGACAAATGACCATAAACTCGTCGCCACCCATACGGAAAAGTAGGTCCGTTTCGCGCAACATGTTCTTTACGGTACTTGACACCGAACGCAGGAGCAGGTCGCCCGCCTGATGGCCGTACTTGTCGTTTGTCGCTTTCAGGCTGTTCAAGTCGAAATAGATAACGGCAAACTGCGTCCCGTAACGCTTGGAACGCGAGAACCATTCGCGGAGCGAGAACACGCCATGGCGACGGTTAAAGCAGCCGGTCATATCGTCTGTCAAGGAGATATCCCTCAAGTTACGGAGGGAACGGGCAAGGCGAATATGCACGTTCACACGCGCCAAAAGAATTTCGGGAACAGCGCTCTTGCTTACAAAATCAGAAGCGCCCGACTGGAAACCCTTGGTGACGCTGTCAGAATCTTCGCGACTCGTCAAGAACACCACCGGAAGGTCATCGAGCGCATAGCGCTGGCGGATTCTCAGGCAAACTTCGTAACCGTTCATGTCCGGCATGTTGATATCCAGGAGAACCAGGTCTACAGCGTTTTCGTTCAGATAGTCCAAGGCCTCTTCACCAGACGCCTTGCAAATAACCTTGTAGCCAACCTGCGTCAACAGTTCGGTTGTTTTTTCCAAAACTTCGGCATTGTCGTCAACAATCAGGATTTTTTCTTCGACCATTCCGCGGATCTCCTTTAATTCAGGCTGCATACAAGCGCATGCCACGCCTTCGTAATCTTAAAATAATATAATATTACGTACGCGTCTATAAACGCAGGGGTCGACAGCACCGCAACCGGCTCAAATTTGGAGGAATTCCAGCGCCGGGGCCTCTTTAATCAGACCGAGTCCGGCCGCATGTTCAAAAAAGAGCGAAAGGGAGTGCTTGCGTTCATCGGTAAAACGGTAGTCCAGCGCCGGATAATAATTCTCGATAACATCACGCGGCAAATCCACAGGGTAACGCGCAAGCCAGTGGTCCAGCGCCCTCGACGGATTCTCCCTAAACTTTTCGATGCTTTCGCGGGTCGCCTGCATATAGCGGATTAGACTTTGTCTTAGGTCATCTTCCAAAGCGCGCTTCGAAATGATCCATGCACCAAAAACGAACGGCACGTGCTGCCAGTCCTGCCACAAGGCTCCCAAATCGTACCCAAAAGCAAAACGATGGCGTTCGTTTTCTTCCAAGGCCTGGTCCCCGATCAACAGGCAGGCGTCATCGGAGGGTTCATACGCCCCCGTCACATAGACCGGCGTAACCCCGAAACGTTCCTTCAAGAGGACCTTCAAGAGGTTCACCGACGTCATGCTCTGCCCCGTCAGGCGCACCGTACACCCGTTCAAATCCTCGATAGCGCACTTTGCAAACAACTTAACGGAACGGACTTCAAACGAGCACGAGGTACAAATGTCCGAAGCAAGCACAAAGGCGCCCGGTTTCTGCGCAAACGTGATGGAAGAGGCCGGCGACAAATGAATGGAACCATCCTTAAGCCCCCTACAATGCGCACTCGGAGGACCGTCCACAAATTCCACGTCGGTAAGACGGGACTCGCGTCCGAGGACGTCATGAAAAAACGGCGCACAGACTAAAAAAGGGATACGTCCAACTCGTAAAGCCATGTAAAAAAGTTAATTTTTCCCCACGACCTGCAACAGGGTCTAGAACCAAATAACAGATGAATAACCGAAAATGGCTAAGGTATAATGGCTGTATTTCATGTAAAGAAGACTTCGCTCGGCGACGACCAGACTTCCCTGGTGTTCAAGGGCAAGATTGTTGAAGGCCCCATTAGCAAGGGCATGACTGTAGAAATCCCCGTCACGCAAGAGGCGGTGGTGAAGATGAGGATTTACGATGTCGTCCTGTTCGAAAAGCAGAAGGACGAATCGAAAAAGGTCGGACTGGTGGTCGATTTCAAGGACTTGCCCGATGACATGGAAGTCATCATGAGCCTGAACATCGCCGAAGAAGACCTCACGATTGTAAACGAGTAAGGCAATTCAGCCTTTTCGCACACACAGGTGACACAATGATTAAAGAAAGACTGCGGGGAGTAAATTTGGGTGGCTGGTTCAGTCAGGTAGACTGCATCCAGGAAAAAGATCCCGTCGGTTTTCCAGGGATCATTGAACACATCAAGACATTCCTCGGCGTAAGCGATTTCAAGCGCATCCGCGGTGCGGGGTTCAACCACGTACGCCTGCCGGTGGACTACTTCAACCTCTTTGACGAAGGTTCACTCAAGCCGAAAGACGAGGTGTTCACGCTCCTCGACAAGGCCATCAAGGACATCCAGGCATGCGACCTCGACGTGATCCTCGACTTGCACAAGTGCCCGGGACACGACTTTCATCTGGGTTCGTACCAGGAACAGCCCTTCTTCGTGAGCGCCGACGCCCGCAAGGATACTGCCAAGGTATGGTCCTTCATGGCGGAACGCTACAGCGGCGAGCAGCGCGTGATGATGGAACTCCTGAACGAACCCGCCGCGGCAGATTCCCTTGTTTGGGACAAAGTAAAGGACGAAATTTTCTGGGCGATCCGCAAGCATGCCCCGAAGAACACCATCGTGGTAGGGAGCAACAAGTGGAACAGCGCCCGCGAGTTCAAGTACCTGACTCCGCTCGACGACGACAACGCCATCTATAGTTTCCACACCTACACGCCGGTGACGTTTACGCACCAGGGTGCCGAATGGATCCGCGACCCGTTCTTCAAGATTGAACGCCCGTGGCCGGGCGACTATGCCGCCCCCGAGCAGGGCGGCGCCACGCGCCTCGACGTGGAGTACGGCAAGTGGGACAAGGCGCGCCTCCAGGAGAGCATCCAGAACGCGCTCGATTTCCGTGCAAAGTACGACCTGCCGGTCGCCTGCAACGAGTTCGGCGTGTACGTGCAAGTCGCCCGACAGTACCAGCTCGCGTGGATGAAGGACTTCATGGAAATCCTCCGCGACGCGGACGTGGGCTACAGCTACTGGAACTACAAGAACCTCGACTTCGGCCTTGTCTCCAAGGGCGAGTCGCTGCACCAGAGCCTCAAGCAGTACGACAATCCGGAAAGACTCGACAACGAGCTGATGGAACTGCTCGCCAAGGGGTAGTGAGCTCGCCTAGCTCTGAGGTGTGAGCACGGCACTAACGTGCCTCTGAGAAAAAATTGCCTGGCAATCGCCAGGCTTTTCTTATAAAAAAGCCCCTGTTCAGGGCTTTGAAATTTTCATGTACACCTCGTTACTCAAAGCTCATTGCCCAGAGCACCGCAGGTGCGATCTCTATTACTTTCCGGCGGCTTTCTTCTGCATTTCGCGGCGCTGGGCTTCGGCAAGCATACGGGCCATTTCAAGGCGGCTGTCTTCCTTTTCCTTGCGCTTGGTTTCTTCCTTGCAGTTCACGCACTTGGTCGCAGTCGGGACCGCAATCAGGCGGGCCTTCGGAATGAGTTCGCCACAGACCTTGCAGATACCGAAGGTACCCTTCTTGATACGCTTGAGCGCCTCTTCCAGGTACACCAGGTACTTACCCTCGCGGGCCGCCAGGGAAAAGTTCGTTTCGAGGGCGTTGTAGTCGGTCGCGAGGTCTGCGCTGTTGGATTCGCCACCTTCGCCCGCCTGGGCCTGGTTCTTGAAGGATTCCGTCTTGTCAAAGTCGCTCTGCGCCGTGACAATCTGGCGGCGTTTTTCGATCAACATATCTTCGAAGAACTTGAGGTCTTCGTCACTCATCTTCACAGGTTTCTTTTCAGCCATGGGTTACTCCTTGGTTGGAATTAAATTCTTTTGTATCAATAAACTGATAAATAACTTTTTTTTTCGAAAAAGGGTAAACTTTTTTTAAAAAATATCAATATTTATGACCAGGCCACCCTTTATGACGTCTTTTAGCAGGGAATCGACGTCCTTTAGCAGCTTATCGAGTTCCTTATTGAACTGAGCATTCTTGTCGAGTAGGAGTCCGGCGGAATTGTCCCCTTGCGCAAGCTTATTCATGATGTCGGTACTCTGGTCCTTCAGTTCCATGACCTTGGAGAGCAATTTCTGTGCGCGGTCCAGAAGAACGTCCACGTCGTTAAGCTTGGCCCCCGCCCTAGACGACACACCTTCCAGCGCGGACTTGGCCTGCAAGAGCGAATTGTCGCACTTTTCGAGCAGGGCGTCGACTTCGCCCTTCCATTCGGACATATTGCCCTTGGTAAGCTTTACCAAGCGGTCGGCCTTTGTCGATACACGGTTAAGGCGCATGGCCGCAGACCCGTCGGAAAGGGTATCCAAAAAGGCGCGGACCGTATCGCGGATTTCACCCAGGTCGTCAAGGACGGACGAAATTTTACGGCTAACGCCCGACATGCCCTCGTCAAAGTGCCCGAACAGCGTGTCGCCGTCTGCGACCCGTTCGGGGCTGTCACCCGTAAGAATGCACATTTCACGTTCACCCATCAGGCCCGAGTTGATGAGCCTGAAGGCGGAATTCTTGGGAATCACCGTATTGGCAAGCACCTCGACCGTCACATAGACAGCCTCTTCCGTGAGTTCGACCTTGATGATCTTTCCGCACGAAATGCCGCGTACCTCGACGCGGTTTCCGGGAGAAAGCGTACCGACGGCATCGTAGGAAACGACAAAGCGGTACCGTGCATGGTATGGGCTTGCCGGATGATAGAAATACCAGGCGCAGCAGCATGCGCCCGCAAGAATGACAAAAACAACAAAAGGCAGCAGGTTCTCTTTGATGAGCCTCGTGAATCTATTCATAGTAAGACCAATTCTGATTGTCGAAATCTAACAAATCATCGACATACTCACCCTTGGCCTTCGCCTTAATCTTTTGCATTAAGGCCTCGTTGAAGTCCTGTGCCACGTTCTGACCGCTGTATTTCATCAGGGTATTCATGGCAATGACCTCGGAAATGACGGTAAGGTTCTTGCCCGGCGCCACAGGAATCACGACCTTCGGGATTTTCACCCCCATGATTTCTTCTTCCTGCTCGTTGAGCCCCGTACGGTCATAACCGCCATCGCGCTGCCACTGCTGCAGCTCCACGATGGTTTCAATCTTTTTCACCTTGCGAATTGCGTGGATACCGAACATGGAGCGGATATCGAGAATACCCACGCCTCGGATTTCCATGTGGTGCTTGATCAGGGGATCGGGGCGTCCGATAATCGCTCGTCCCACATTGCTGATGTGAACCACGTCGTCGGCCACCATACGGTGCCCGCTTTCCACGAGGTCCAGCACACATTCCGACTTGCCCACGTTGCTGTCGCCGATATAGAGCATACCCACGCCATAAACGTCCACGAGGCTGCCGTGAATCACGGCATGGGGCGCAAAGAACTCTTCCAAGATGCGTTGCGCAATCTTGTTGAACTCGTAGGTGTGGAGCGTCGTCGAGAACAGCGGAATATTCAGCCGTTCGCACATGTCCCGAAGTTCCGGGTGCGGCATCTGCGAATGCGTCACCACCCACATCGGGGCCTTGTATACAGACAAGTTTTCAAAAACTTTTGCGCGGCCCTCGTGACCAATCGATTCGAGATAGTTCCATTCGGTATGCCCTACCACCTGGATCTGCTGCGAACTGTAAACCTTGGTGAAGCCCGCCATGGCAAGACCCGGCCTGTGGATGCCGCTTTCGGCAATGGGGGCGTCCAGCGCAGATTCCGGGGAATGGCAGGCCATCTGGAGGTCCTTGCCATAATGCAAAAAAAAGTCCCGCACCAGGAGACGTTCCCGGTGCAGGATCTTGATGTCTTTCAATCTAGACTCAGCCACGATTCTTTACCGGTTATACGACTTCGGATACGGGCTGGGCACGATGATCGTTCTGCTTGTCGTTTGCCTTCTTGAGCTGCACCTTGATGCGTTCAAGCGTCACATCGACGGCCTTGCCCATATTTTCTTCATCGGCGGAAGCAACCACCTGCGCACCGGTAATATTCACAGTAATTTCACAATGGCGCTGATGTTCAACTTCGTGGTCAAGAATAACGGAGGCACTGGTGATATTCGGGTAGAAACGGGCCAATTTGTCCATTTCTTCTTGAATGCGATCCTGAAGTCCGGCAGAAGCGTTAAAATGACGAGCAGAGAACTGAATATCCATGATATAACCTCCTTAGAAAGGGTTCTTATTTTATCGAGGGGCTTCCTGCCCCCACGTTTAGTGTATATACATCTTTTTTTGTTCAAAAACAAAGACTTTTTAAAAAAAAAGTCATTTTTTTTTATTCCAAGTTGGAATATTCGCTAAAAAAATGGCCTAAATGACCTGTTTTCGCTTGCTTGCGGGCAAAATATGCAGCTCGTTTTCGCGGTACTTGGCAACGGTACGCCTTGCAACCTGGATTCCCTGCTCCATCAGCTTGTCCGTAATCGCCTGGTCCGAAAGCGGCTTTTTCTTGTCTTCGGCGTCGATCAGCTTCTTGATGGCGTCCAGAATGGTCGCCGAACTGAGCGACTCGGCCTCCGAGGACTCGCTCTGAACCGCCTGCTTGACTCCAGACGTGAAAAACTGCTTGAGTTCGAAGATTCCGTAAGGGGTGTCGACGTACTTCCCGTTGACGGAACGGTTCACGGTGCTCACGTCGCGCTTGATATCGTCGGCAATGTCCTGCTGCACCATGGGCTTGAGGAACGCGGGACCCTTGGTAAAGAAATCCTTCTGGCGCGCGAAGATAGCACGCATCACCTTCTCGATGGTCGAGGAACGGTCATCGATCGTCTTGATAAACTCCGTCGCCTTTTTCAGGTGATCCTTGACATAGTCGCGATCCGCCTTGGAAGCGTTCTTGTCGGTCAAGATGGCCTGGTAGGTCTGATTAATGCGGAGCCTTTTCTGGATAGGAGAACGGATCGACTCCACCTCGCGCCTGCCATGACGTTCCACGATCTTGAGATCGGGACTCACCATGTGCTCACGGGAATTCGACAGCTGGAATCCGGGATGCGGATTGAGACGCGCAAAGCTTGCCACGGCACGCTGGACATCGTCGGTCGCAACCCCCAGAGCCTTTCCGATCTTTGCATAACGGAGCGCAAGCAGGTCCTCGTAGCATTTTTCAAGAATCTGTATCCCGAGGGGCGGAAAATCGGGAATCGCGTACGCCTGAATCAAGAAACATTCGCGCTGGTTACGGGCGCCGATTCCGCGCGGGTTGAACCCCTGCAGCACATGGACAGCCTCGCGCACCGGAAGCGAGCAATCCTCCAGGGAAATTTCGTCATGGAGCATCGACTCGATTTCGTTAATCAGCGGGTCGTTCGACGGACGCACCGGAAGCTCATCGGAGGAAACCACCTGCAGAAAGCCGTTCTCGTCGAGAGAATCGATCAGATATTCCACCAGGGAACGGAATTTCTTTTCGGAGCAGTTGCTCTGGAGAAGCTGCTCCAGCTGTTCGCGTGTGCCCGACCAGAGCAGGAGCTGGTCTCGCAGCTTGTCCTGAAGGCTCTTGCCGTTATCCTTGATGGGACGGTCCCACTCGTCGTCGGCATCGCCACCCGATGCATTCAAGTCCTTGAAAGGGGCGTCCTCGTTCATGGAGCCGTCCTTCAGGTACTGTTCGTAGTTGATGTCTTCGCCATCGGAGCCGTCGAGAAGGCGGCTGTCGCCTACGGCGCTGTCTTCGAGCGAAGAGTAGTCGGCGGAATCGTAATCGTCGTAATTGTCCGGACGCTCGTCCTTGAGTTCCGCGCCGGAATCGGGAAGTTCGTCGTCGTGTACTTCGCGTTCCTCGATAGGGGCGGAGTCATCCAGCTCCAACAGCGGATTGCTCTCCAGTTCTTCCTTGATGGCGGTATCGAGTTCCAGGGAATTCTTCTGCAGAATGGCGACAAACTGCCGAAGCTGGGGCGACAAAGTCTGCTCCAGACGCTGAGAAGTACCAAGTTGCAAACCGAAATCCATAGGCATTTTTAGACGAGAGAGGAGAGAGGAGAGACGAAAGAAAGATGAGGAATAAGGGAAGCACCTATCACAGCTTTAGCCAAATACATATCATTAATAAACTTATTTTTCATATTTAAAAACCTTTCGTCTCTAGTCTGTAGCGAAGCCGTAGGCGAAGCGTTCTCTCGTCTATCCCAGGCTGAAGCTGTCTCCTAGGTAAATGCGGCGGGCTTCGGGGTCGTTCGCCAAGTATTCCGAAGAACCTTCCGTAAGCACCTGGCTCTTGTACATGATATAGGCACGGTCGGTAATCGAGAGCGTCTCGCGCACGTTGTGGTCTGTGATGAGAACGCCCATGCCCCGTTCCTTGAGGCCCGAAATAATGGACTGGATGTCGGCCACGGCAATCGGGTCGATACCGGCAAAGGGTTCGTCGAGCAACAGGAAGGACGGGTCGCTTGCGAGGGCGCGCGCAATTTCCAAGCGGCGGCGTTCACCGCCCGAGCAACTCATGGACTTGGTCTTGCGGATATGCGTAATCTTGAATTCCTCGAGCAGTTCCTCGAGGCGCCTCTTGCGTTCGGAACGCTTCATGTTCTGCGTCTCAAGAATCGCCATGATGTTGTCTTCAACAGAAAGCTTGCGAAAAATGGAAGCTTCCTGCGGCAGGTAGCCGATGCCGAGGCGCGCACGCTTGTACATGGGCTTGTCGGTCATCTCGATGTCATCGAGGAAAATGTGCCCCGATTCCGGGCGTACCATTCCCACAATCATATAGAACGAGGTCGTCTTGCCGGCACCGTTCGGGCCGAGCAGTCCTACGATTTCGCCCTGCGATACGCGGATGGACACGTCGCTTACGACCTGGCGACCGCCATAGACCTTTCTCAGGTGTTCCGTACGTATGGTACTCACTAAGTTCTTCAAAATCTATTCTCTTCTTTCTTGCGACCTTCGGCCAATACAGTTACCAATTTACAAATCTTTCGGCGCAGATTTAGACTGTTCTCGCGCTTTTTTCATCATTTCCAATCTGCGGCTCATCTTTTCGTTCTCTTTCTTTTCACCCTTGTTATTTTCACGGGTTTCCGACTTTTTATCGGAGTCCTTCTTTAGAGTCGAATCGGGCTTCTTGTCTACTTGTTTCTTGTCCGCTTCTTTCTTATCGTTCTTTTTCTGCTTTTTGTCAACATCCTTCTTGTCACCAGTTTCGGTTGCCTTGGTCGCAGCCGCCGCATTGAGCGAATCCAGCAGGGCCTTCTTGTTGCGTTCCGTCTTTTCCATGTCGATGTAGCGGCCACTCGCCATGGTGCCGCCGCCAAGGAGCCTAAGCGACTTCACCGCGTTCTTCTGGGCGTCGAAGAGAATGTGAATCGTATCGCCCGCCGCCTCGTTCTTGCCCGCGACGGAACGATCCTTCTTCACGTAAAAATAGGTGCTCTGCGCCTTGCCCGAAACAACCGCCTTGTCCATCTTGCCCTGGTTGAAGTACAGGTCGAGGCGGTCGCCATCCATCAGGTTACGGTAGTCCTTGAGGTCATCTTCGTAAAAGAATCCACGTGCATTCAGGTTCACGTAGAGCCGTTCGATCTTATCGTTGTTGAATTCCGCATATAACGTATCGCCGAAGGCCTCGGTCACATGACCGGGGGCGTTTTTCTTGGCCTCTTCCTGTTGTACGCCGTGCGCGTTCCGAATCACTAGAGCAGACTTTAGCGACTTTCCTGCAGAATCCAGTTTCAGGAAAATGGAGTCACCCGTCAGGTGGTAGTTCTTCATGTCGCAGGTCGGATGCCCCTTCATGGAAAGCCAGTTGTTCTTATGGTCAAAAAAGCCTGAATCACAAGTGACGACCATGTCGTTTTGAGTCAAGCGTACGCCCGTCATCGAAAGCCAGTCGTTCTTGCGGTCGAAATACCCCGTATCGCCCGTAATGATCATATCCTTCTTGGCAATGCGCACGTCGCCGTAGGCTTCGGCAAAGGCGTCCTTCTTGTTGTAGATAATGCGCTTCGCCGAAATCGCGAGCGTATCGACCGTTCCGTCTTTCTGAGTTTCGTACTGGTAAAGATTCGGCTTTTGCGGCATGGTGAGGATTTCCTTTTCGCGGTCGTATTCCAGGTATTCGCCCGTAAAAAGATACGAGTTCGCCGAATCCCCCGCATGCACGTCGTTTGTCGCCGTCGCAAGGCCTATCTTTTTCTGGTACAGTCCGTTCTGCGCAATGATGTAGCCCGAAGGGTGCGTAAACTGGAAACCGCCGCTGCACTGCACGCTTTCCATGGACTTATTCCAGAAAGCCCGCTGCGTACGGAACTGGATACTGTCATGAACAAAATGGACACGCCCCTGCAACAGAAGCGTTCCGCGCTTTCTCGCCACGGCAAGGCTGTCGGCATGCCGCATAATCAAGGGTGACGTCTGCGCCACCGCACCTGTCGCAAGGAAAACGACCATCAGTACAGGCAGGAATCTTTTCAGCACCGGAAAGAGGGAGAACGTCATTTAGCGTCCCTCGATTTTGCCTTCACGCGTTCGCCCCTTTTTTTGATTTTTTCGACAAGAGTCTTTTCGTTCTTTTCGACTGCGGAATCCGGTTTCGGCGTTACCGCAGGGGGCGTAACGGAGCTTGTCGCGTTCGGGGTAGCAGCACTCGGAGAGGGTGTGACACCCTTGGTCTGCATAGGAGCAGCCGGCGCCGGGGACGCAGCCTGGACACTATCACGCGTCTCGATTTCCTTCGCCTCTTTCTTGTCTTCGTCCTTCAGGCGCCTTGCGGCATCCTGGAAAATGCCAGTCACGTTCGAAAGAATCCGCCAGTTGTCCATGTGGGCATCGCTCACGAAACCCTGTCCCTGCAACACGTCGCCTTCTTCGCTCACCACACGGACATAGCTTTCGGTCGTCACCAGGTTGTCCCGCTTGTTCCAGATAAGCGAATCGGAACGCACCGAGGCACCCTTGGGGGTCAGCGCATACACGTGCCCGTAGGCATACACGTAAGTGAACTTCAAGTCCATACGTCCCGAATCCGCACGCAGGAACGCAGTACGTTCCCCGAGGGAATCGTAGATATCCACCAGCACCGGACGCACGAAAACGACTTCCTTGTCGCCCCAGCGTTCCAGATAGGCGGTCTTCAGTTTCCAGGAAAGGACACCCTTGTCGTAGCTGTCCATGAGGGTCGTGTCGGTAAAGAGCATTTCTGGGCGCTCCACCTGAAGCCACGGCTTTTCCTCTTCGATATCTTCGCAGGCCGAAAGCAGAACGCACAGCACAAAAAGGACCGATGCAAGTACCAGTCCTTCAATCATTTGTCTATGCAAAAATCGTGCCACGAAGGTCAATTTAGAAAATACACGACAAGGCGTAGTTTCCTTTTTAGCCCTGGCCGGCCTCGAGCTTGCTGATTTCGCCAGCCTGCTTGTCGCAGATATTCTTCAAGTTCTCGATTTCGGCGTCCTTCTTTGCCACCTGGTCCTTGAGGTCTTCACACTGGGCGGCGTACGTCTGCTTGGCCTCGGTCTGGGTCTTAAGGTCGTTCAGAAGGCTGTCGGCAGAGCTGCGGAGGCTCTGTACCGTATTTTCGGCATCCTTGAGGGCGGCGTCGCATTCGCAAGAATCGTCCTCGTCGGCACAAAGGGTTTTAATCTTCTTGGAAGCGGCAATAGCGGCGATGGCACCCACGGCAAGACCAGCAAAGAAACTAGATGCTTTCATTTTAAACTCCTTGAGGTAAAACTTTCTCTCATAATATATAATTTGAAATGAGTAAAAATGCAAAAAAAATCGTTTTTTAGAGAAGCAAAAGACCCCCAGGATTGCTCCTAGGGGTCTTTGCAGCGGGAAGAGCGAGATTCGAACTCGCGATAGGATTAAGTCCTATACGTCCTTAGCAGGGACGCGCCTTCGGCCAGCTCGGCCATCTTCCCATCTTGGGGACACAAATTTTAGATAAAAATCGGCAAAATTTCAAGGGTAAAGCGTCAAAAACCCCAAATTTAGCTCCAAAATGCCACATTTTTTTACATTCGGCGGAGCAAAAATCCAAAATTTCTACATTTCGGGCATGCGATTTTTCTCTAAACTGTTCAAAATCGTGGCCGCCTTCGCGTTGGTCGGCCTCATCTGTTGCATCCCCGCCTACATCGTCGTCTTCAAGATCCTCCCGACCCAGGATCCGGACAACCAGTTCAACCGATCCACCATATTGCAGGTTCTTTCGGGCGAGACCCGCGTCTACTACAACGACGGCGATAAACTCCTGGGCGCCTTTTTCGATGCCAACCACCGCGTTTACGTGCCCTACGGCGACATCCCCACGAATATCGTGAACGCCCTGATCGCCGCCGAAGACGCCGGCTACTGGAACCACGACGGCTTCAGCATCTACGGATTCACCCGCGCCATGGTTTCCAACCTGAAAAGCGGCCACATGCGCCAAGGCGGTTCTACCCTTACGCAACAGACCGTCAAGAACATTTTTGGCCGCGAAGAAAGGAGCATCAAGGAAAAAGGCAAGGAGCTTATCAACGCGCTCCGCATGGAAAAGCACTTCAGCAAGGAAGAAATCCTCGAATTCTACCTGAACCAGTTCCACGTTTCGGGCACCGGAAAGGGTGTCGCCATCGCAGCGCAGTACTTTTTTAACAAGGAACTCAAGGACCTGACGCTTGCCGAATGCGCCTTTATCGCTGGCTCGGTGAAAGGCCCCTTCAACTACGACCCGTTTATCCAGCGCAGCACCGAGCGCCGTGAAATGGCACTTGCCCGTGGCAAGGAACGCCTGGAATACGTGCTCGGACGCATGGTCGAAGAAAAGTACATTTCGCAAGAGGACATGAACGCAGCCCTTGCAAAGCCGCTCGAATTCAATCACGGCAACTTCCGCTTTAGCGTAAGCACCATGCTCGACCGCATCGAAGAAAAGCTCGACGGCGAATATTTCCAGAAAAAGTTCGAAGCCGAAGGAATCGAGGACTGGAGAAAGGCTCAGCTCTCGATCACCACGACCCTGGACGAAAGAAGCCAGGACGCCGCGAAGACCGCTCTCCAGGCAAACATCAGCGGACTCCAGATGCAGCTAGGCGGTTTCGTCCTTCCGAAGGCGCAGTTTGCTAACCGTGCCCAGAACGCACGCAAGGGCGACTACCTGTATGGCACCGTAGACAGCATCATGGTCGACGAGAAGGGTTCCCTGAAATCGATCCTGCTCGGATTCGGGCAGCTCAAGGGAATGGTTTCCGAAGCGGCCGTCAAGGACTTCGCGAAAAAGGCCGGCGGCGACGTGAACAAGATTCTCGCCCCGCAGCTCAAGAAAGGCGCCATTCTCCTCGTGAGCGTGATGGACGACAAGACCGTCGATGGTTTCGCCCCCTGCCAGATTGAAACGGAACCCGTGCTTCAGGGAGGGCTTTTCGCCATCCAGAACGGAAACGTGATTGCAAGCCAGGGCGGATTCCACAACACCGGATTCGACCGCAGCTTCAAGGCGGTGCGCCAGCTGGGTTCCAGTTGGAAACCGATTCTTTACGCTCTTGCGCTCAAGCACCACTGGAACTACTTGGACATGCTCGAAAACGACTTCAACGTTTTCCAGTTCACAAACCAGTTCTACTTCCCGCGTCCCGACCACAAGAACAAGGGCGATATCGTAAGCATCGCCTGGGCAACGACCCGTTCCGAAAACATCGCAAGCATCTGGCTTCTGGAACACCTGCTCGACAAGCTTTCGCCCGAGGAATTCAACGAGGTTGCCGCCGCAAATGGCTACGCCCGTACCGAAGAGGAAGACACCAAGAAATACTTCGAGCGTCTACGCGACAAGTTCGGTCTGATTCTCAAGGAAGACATCAAGCGCGAAATCGAATTCACCAAGGCCCGCGACGCCCTCGCCGAACGCTACAAGAACGAAGGCAAGGAAGAAAAGGCGATGGACGTGCTGAACCTGCGCTACGGAACCTACAGCGACCTCGCGATCAAGCAGGCTAAAAAGGATTCGAAGATTATTGGGTTCATCAATCACAACTACAAACGCTACGCCGAAATCCTGCGCGACCGCCAGGCCAAGGAACTCGACCCGACCATCGAACTCCCGCCGCTTGACTCGGTGGTGCTGCACCACCACTTTACGCTCGCCGACATGAAGCGACTTTCGACGATGATTGAACCGGTGGACAGCGAAGTGGATTACCTCGATGCCGAACATCTGCGTTACTGGCCAGACTTTAGGCGTTCACTTTCGTTCGCGGAATACGCACGGTTCGCAAAAGAAATCGGCATCCGTCAGAAGCTGCAGAAGGTGTTCAGCATGCCGCTTGGCGTGAACGACATTACGCTCGCCGAAATTTCAACCGCCTACCAGACGATGCTTACCGGCAAGGTGTTCAAGTGCCTGGACGGCGACTGGACCGAGCCCTGCTTTATCAAGGAAATCAAGAACCGCGACGGCAAGGTGATCTTTAGGAACAAGGTCGAAAGCAAGGTGGTGCTCGGTGATACGATTACCTCGCAGATGGCGGTGATGCTCCATTCCGTGTTCGTGAACGGAACGGCCCGCAGCCAGTACACCCACATGACCGTGACCTCGCCCGACCAGTCCGTGACGCTGCGCTACCCCGCTCTCGGAAAGACCGGTACCACCAACGATTACAGGAACGTGGCGTTCATGGGCGCACTCCCCACCTACGTGGAAACGAAGAACGGTATTTCGACGGACTCCGTGGTCGCCATCGGAAGCTACGTCGGTTTCGATGACAACAAGCCGCTGAAATCCGGACGTACGCGTATTGCAGGCGCAAGCGGCGGCCTTCCGCAATGGGCTGACTTCGCGAAGAAGGAAATAGAAATCCTCGGCATTCCCGAAAAGATTGACTTCCTCGACATTTCGATGCTTGCCGCAGGCGAAGTGCCGTTGGTGCTCCCCAACGAACGTGGCCAGCTGACCGTTGACCCGATGAGCGGAAACGTGATGGCAGGCGCAGGTGCCGAACAGGGCAGACCGCTCCCGTGGATTGACGTGCCGGGATTTACACCGCCGCAGGTGCAGAGCGCCGCCGCAGAAACAGCCGCCGAAAACGGAATCATGGTAAGCCTCCCGATGCCTGCAACGGAAGCGGCTCCGGCAGAACAGGCTGCACCGGCGGAAGGTTCCGGCGCCCCGCAGACAACCGCCGCAGAAACCGCGAATGCAGTGGTCCCTGCAACAGAAGCGACCGCACCGAATGCTGCTCCGGCTAGTGCCACGGCCGAAAACGCGACCAATGCCGCTGTTGAAGCCGCACCTGCAACCATCCCACCAGCCACAGCCGCGACGACAGCGGCTCCCACGAGCGCTCCGGCTACAACGCAGCCCGCCGCTCAACCCACACAGCCCGCTCAACCGAAGGCAGCCGCAATGCCCAAGGATGACGACTGGGACTTGCCGGATGGCTTTGACAGCAAGAACG
The DNA here is from genome assembly GCF_947166265.1 of uncultured Fibrobacter sp. Classification (NCBI taxonomy): domain Bacteria; kingdom Pseudomonadati; phylum Fibrobacterota; class Fibrobacteria; order Fibrobacterales; family Fibrobacteraceae; genus Fibrobacter; species uncultured Fibrobacter sp. The sequence continues at coordinate 55,789 of NZ_CAMVDO010000010.1, forward strand.
CCTTCGTTCCCATTGAAGCGGAATAGTGACAAACGAAATTATGAATAATAAATTTTTTGGTATTCACTCTTTATTGGTAGCAGGTGCTTTTGCACTGACGGCGTGCGTGGGAAACGCTCCCGCACCCGAAACAAATCCGCAGACAGAAACGGAGAAGAACCCTGGCAACGTCATTGAGCTTGAACAGGCCAACGCACCGAAAGACTCCGACCAGGCCGCAACAGCATCAAAGTCTCTCGGCGACAACGGACAAAGCGAAGTCTACTTCAATTCGCAGGCGCTCGACAGCCACCGTCTGAATACACCGGAAAACATTCCGACGGCAAGCACCGAGACGAGACCCGTCGCAAGCACCGACAAGACGCCAACAGACCCGTACACGGAAATTCCCGCGCTCATCCAGAGCATCTTCGACTACGCCGACACCCTGTACAAGGCCGGTTTCACGGATTCCGCGACGGCCTACCTGGAACGTTTCCGCGTCATCAAGCCCCTGTGGGCGCAGTGGGAAACGAAGGCGGATTCCATGCTGAACGAATTCGGCAAGACCCGCGCCGAAAAGGCAAAGGCGTTCGAGCCGATGGTTTTCCAAATTCAGAACATGAACCGCGCAAACGCAAACTATGACCTTGTCGCAGAAACTGCAGACAGCCTGATTGCGCTTGCTCCGGGAGATTCCCTGACGCAGTGGGCCAAAATGCAGAAGGAAACCGCCTACAAGAATACGCTTGCCAAGGCGAAAAAGGAATATGACGCCATCAAGGCGCTCGCCGACAACCAGGCGCAATTTGCCGAAGCCGAAAAGCAGGCAGTGACGCTGCAGATGCGTTACCGCGATTTCGAAGAGGCTCTCCAGATTCAGGCACTAATTGACCACATCAAGGAACTTGCCCAGGCAAACGACGCCGCAGCGGCAAAATACTGGGAATCGAACGACCCCGCAAAGGCTCTCGCCAAGGCAGACACCCTAATGCAAAAGGAAAAGTTCGCCGAAGCCAAGGAACTTTTGAACAAACTAAAATCCAGCAAGTTGCGTAAGGAAGCGAACGAACGCTACGTGAAACTCGCAGACGCCTTCTGCACCAAGCAGCGCAAGGCGACTAGCCAGACATTCGCCAAGGCGCAAAAGCAGAAAGACAGCGCAAAGAAGAAAAAGCTACTGCAAGAATCAATCGCCCCGCTGGACAAATGCCTTGCCGAATACCCCGACAATCCGCAAAAGCAGAAGGTCATCGAAAACAAGCAGTTCCTGGAAAAGGAAATGGCGAAGTAACCTTAAAAAATTGGATAACGAAAAACCCGCATCAGAGATGCGGGTTTTTCTAGTAGGACTAGAGTCTCTTTTCTTTAGATCTATGGCGCAATACTAAAGAGAAGCAACTTTTGCCTTTGCATCGGCCATGGCGCGGACCACAAGGGACGCGCCATTTGCACAGTCACCGACAGCGTAAATGTGACGAGCGGGGTCCGGAATGATCGCGGTACGCGGTGTCAGCTGGAGACCCAGATCGTTCACGATGCCTTCGGCCGGAACCCCAGTGAAGCCCATGGCGAGCACAACCAAATCGGTTTCGATGACTTCGGTAGAATTCGGAACTTCGTTCGGCTTGAGCGGGCGGCCCTGCGGGGACATTTCCCATTCCACGCGGACAGCTTCGACGCCTGCGACGCGGCCATCTTTCACGATGAACTGCTTGGAAGATACATTCCAGCGGCGTTCACCGCCTTCGTGCTGAGCATAGCTAGTACGCAGCATGTACGGCCAATCCGGCCACGGAGTGGACGGAGAACGTTCCTCGGGCGGCTTAGGCATAAATTCCACCTGGAGCACGCTTTCGCACCCTTCGCGGATCGCCTTGCCCACACAGTCGTTACCCGTATCGCCACCGCCAATCACCAGGACCTTGCGGCCCTTGGCGCTGAACTTTTCAGGATTCGTTTCGCCGGGTTTGTTTGCGCCATGCAAGAAATCGAGTGCGAGGAAGATACCTTCGGCTTCGCGGCCCGGGATTTTCAGGTCACGAGCATTCGGCGTACCGATGGCGAGGAAGACTTCGTCAAAATTCTTGTGGATGTATTCGGCCGAGATATCCTTACCGATTTCGGTGCTGCAAACGAACTTGATGCCCGCTTCTTCGAGGAGCTTGACGCGGCGATCGATGACCGACTTGTCGAGTTTCCAGTTCGGAATACCGTAACGCAGGAGGCCGCCCACCTTTTCACGTTTTTCGTAAACGGTAACGGCGTAGCCCTTGCGGCGGAGCGCTTCGGCAGCAAAGAGACCTGCAGGACCCGAGCCGATGACCGCGGCAGTCTTGCCGTTCCATTCGGCAGCGGGGAGCGTTACGCGGCCCTCTTCGAAGGCGGTTTCGATGATATACTTTTCAATCTGACGAACCATGACGGGGTCGTTATGCACATTGCCCGTACAAGCGGATTCACAAAGGGCGGGGCAAACGCGGCCCGTAAATTCGGGGAAGAACGCCGTCTTGCTGATAACGTTGTAGGCGCGTTCCGCATTCCCTGCAGCGACAGCCGCATTGAATTCGGGCACCAGGTTACCGAGCGGACAACCCGCACCGTGACAGAACGGGATTCCACAACTATGGCAGCGTGACCCCTGCTGTACGATTTCTAGTGAAGTCAAGCGACGTTCGACTTCATTATTGTCCTTAATTCGCTCTTCGACAGGGCGGTAAACATCTGCGATTCTTTTAATTTCTTGCATATAAACCTCAGCCCTTCTTTGCCAATGCGTTCCTGTAGTCGACCGGGAAGATCTTCACGAACTTCGGACGTTCGCTGTTCCAATTTTCAAGGATGCGCTTACCCTTTTCGCTACCCGTTGCCTGAACGTGCTGTTCAATAAAGTCAATGAGTTCGCGTTCGCTGTCGGTACCGGCAAGCACGCTTTCAAGGTCCACAGAGCCTACGTTGCAACTCAGGTCGAAGTGACCCGTTTCGTCGTACACGTAAGCAAAGCCACCTGTCATACCTGCGGCGAAGTTCACGCCCACGCGACCGAGCACGACCACGCGGCCACCCGTCATGTATTCGCAACCGTGGTCACCCACGCCTTCGCTGACAAGGAGCATACCGGAGTTACGGATACCGAAGCGTTCGCCGGCAAGACCGTTAATGAACACCTTACCGCTGGTACCACCGTAACCGATCACGTTACCGGCAATGACGTTGTCTTCGGCCTTGAAAGTGGCGTTGTGCGGCGGGCGCACGATAATCTTACCACCCGAGAGACCCTTGCCCATAAAGTCGTTGGCTTCGCCTTCCAAATCGAGCGTGACGCCCGGAGCAAGGAAAGCACCGAAGCTCTGGCCCGCAACACCCTGAAGGTGAATGCGGATGGTATCTTCGGGAAGGCCCTTCACGCCAAAGTGTTCGTCCACTTCGCCGGAAAGTTCCGTACCCACCGTACGGTCGGTGTTGTGCACCACCGTGCAGAGTTCCACGGCAGTACCCTTTTCGAGGGTTTCCTTGACAAACGGCAAGAGTTCGCGGCGGTCGAAGTTGACCAGTTCTTCCTTGACATAGTTCTTGTCGTAAGACTTGACGCCGCCCTTGACGGTTTCGAAAATCTTGGAGAAGTCGAGGTTCTTCGCCTTGTAGAAGGCGATGGCGGAATCCTTTTCGAGGAGGTCGCTACGGCCGCAGGCTTCTTCGAGAGAGCGGAGGCCGAGGCTTGCGAGGATTTCGCGGACTTCGTCGGCGATGAAGAACAAGAAGTTTTCGACGTATTCCGGCTTGCCTGCAAAGCGCTTGCGGAAGTCGGCATCCTGCGTTGCAATACCCATGGGGCACTGGTTCGTATGGCACTTGCGGTCCATCACGCAGCCAAGGCTAACGAGCAGGTTCGTAGCAAAGCCGAATTCTTCGGCACCGAGGAGCGCTGCCACCACAATGTCGCGGCCCGTCTTGAGCTGGCCATCGACCTGGAGCTTGATACGACCGCGCAAGTCGTTGAGCACAAGGGTCTGCTCCGCTTCGGCAATACCGAGTTCCCACGGAAGGCCGGCATGCTTGATAGAAGTCAGCGGAGATGCACCCGTACCGCCATCGTGGCCAGAAATGAGCACCACGTCGGCATGAGCCTTGGCAACACCGGCAGCAACCGTACCCACACCCACTTCGGACACGAGCTTCACAGAAACACGAGCCTTCGGGTTGGAGTTACGTAGGTCGTAAATGAGCTGTGCCAAGTCTTCGATAGAGTAAATATCGTGGTGCGGCGGAGGAGAAATCAGCGACACATTCGGCGTACTGTGACGGATGCGAGCCACAAAGTCGTTCACCTTGTGAGCCGGCAGCTGGCCACCTTCACCGGGCTTTGCACCCTGAGCCATCTTGATCTGCAAATCCTTTGCGTGGCGCAGGTAATCAATCGTGACACCAAAACGGCCAGAAGCAATCTGACGAATAGCAGAGCTACGGATATCACCATTAGGAGCCGGAGTATCACGATCCGGGTCTTCACCACCTTCACCACAGTTGCTCATGGCACCGATGCGGTTCATGGCGATAGCAATGGTTTCGTGAGCTTCGGGACTCAAAGAACCAAGGCTCATAGCGCCTGCCACAAAGTGCTTGACAATGGATTCGCGACTTTCGACTTCGGAAATATCGATCGGAGTTGCATCCTTGAACTTGAAGAGGCCGCGGAGCGTTGCCTGACGTTCAGACTGATCGTTAATGAGCTTGCTGTAAACCTTGAACTTTTCGTAGTCGCCGCCCTGCACAGCCTGACGGAATGCGGCCAAGGACTGCGGAGTCCACAAGTGCTTTTCGCCTTCTTTGCGGTAAGCGTACTGACCACCAGACTGAAGCACCTTGCTTGCGTCGGCAAAGGCAATCTTCTGGCGTTCCCCCACTTCTGCGGCGATTTCTTCGAGGCCGATACCTTCGATGCGACTTGCAGTACCCGGCAGGAACTTTTCAATCAGTTCCTTGTTCAGGCCGACAGCTTCGAAAATCTGTGCGCTGCGGTAGCTACGGAGGGTAGAAATACCCATCTTCGACATAATCTTGAGGAGGCCCTTATCGACAGCCTTCACATAGTTGGCGGCAGCCGTCACCGGGTCCACATCGAGGTCACCGTTGTGGCACATGTTGGTAATGCTCTGGAAGGCAAGATACGGGTTGATGACCGTAGCACCGAAACCGAGCAACAATGCAAAGTGCATGACTTCGCGGACTTCGCCGGACTGCACCACCAAACCGATTTCAGGACGCACACCGGCTTCCACAAGGGCACGGTTCACGCTGGCCGTGGCAAGCAAGCTCGGAATAGGCACGTAACCCCAATCGATGTTCTTGTCGGTCAGAACGATGATGTCGAAACCGTCATTCACGGCACGCACGGCATCGCCAGCGAGGTTCTGCAAGGCAGCTTCGAGGACTTCCCCGTTGCCACCGAGCGGGAACTGCATCTTGAGTTCCTTGGCCTTGAAGGCCTTGTCGCCGATGTTTTCAAAGCGGCGAATTTCATCTTCGGTCACGATCGGGCGCGGAATCTTAATGAGGTGCGCCTGTTCTGGAGTTTCTTCGAGGATGTTACCGTGGTTACCGATGTAAGTCGTAAGGCTCATCACCAATTCTTCACGAATCGGGTCAATCGGCGGGTTCGTCACCTGGGCAAAGAGCTGCTTGAAGTAGTTGAACAGCGGCTGCGGCTTGTCAGAAAGCACGGCGAGAGCGGCGTCGTTACCCATAGAACCGATAGGTTCTGCACCGTTCTTGGCCATGGGCTGCAAAATGATGGAGAGGTCTTCGGCAGAGTAACCGAAACGCTTCTGCTGCACCAGAATATCGTCAGGAACGTCGGCCGGGTTAATTTCGCTAAAGAGTCCACGAACGCTCATCTTGTTTTCGGCAACCCAGCGGCGATACGGCTTGCTACGGGCCACGTAAGCCTTCATTTCGGCGTTCTTCAAGATGTGGTGATTTTCGAGATCGAGGTAGATGATTTCACCGGGCTTGAGGCGGCCCTTTTCTTCGACTTCGTCGTCCTGCAAATCAAGCACACCCGTTTCAGAAGCCATCACGAAAAGACCGTCTTTACACAAAGTGTAACGTGCCGGACGAAGGCCGTTACGGTCAAGGATTGCACCGGCGTTCACACCATCAGAGAAAGCGACGGCGGCAGGGCCATCCCACGGTTCCATGAGCATGGATTCGTATTCAAAGAAACCACGCACGTCGCGGCCCAGGTAATGCTTCTGGCCCCAAGCCTGCGGCAGGAGCATCATCATCGCATGCGGGAGGCTACGGCCCGCTGCGACGAGGAGCTCAAACATATTATCAAGGCTAGCAGAGTCGCTCTGGCCCGGCATAATGAGCGGCAAGAGCTTCGGCAAATCGTCACCGATGACTTCGCTCTTCAGGAGCGGTTCACGGGCACGCAGGCTGTTCAGGTTACCGCGCAGGGTGTTGATTTCACCGTTGTGAGCGAGGTAGCGGAACGGGTGAGCGAGCGGCCAAGTCGGGAACGTGTTGGTAGAATAACGCTGGTGAACGAGAGCGAGCGGGCTTTCGAAATCGAGGTCGTTTAGGTCCTTGTAGAAACCTTCGATTTGGCTTGCAAGCAACAGGCCCTTGTAAACGATGCTCTTGCGGCTGCAGCTGCAAACATACACACCCTTGCAGGTCTTTTCGACCAGGCGGCGCACCACATAAAGCTTGATATCGAATTCTTCGTTGGTCTTGAACTTGGAGCCGTCAAAGAACACCTGACGAATGTGCGGCAAGGTTTCGCGAGCCGTGTGACCGATCGTAGCGGGGTTCACCGGAACTTCGCGGAACTGGATAACATCGACACCTTCAGATTCAGCAACACGCTTGATTTCGGCATCCAGGGCATCGGCGGCAAGCGTATTTTCGACAAAGTACATCGCCACGCCGTAACGGGCCGGAAGCGTCGGGTAAAGCTTGCGGAAAAACTTATGCGGCATAGAAAGCAAAAGGCCAGCGCCGTCACCCGTTTCCGGGTCGCCACCAGCCGCACCGCGATGCATGAGCCTTTTCAAGACCGTAATACCCTGCAGCACTATCTGGTGCGAGGCAACATTATTAATATTGGCAACCAGACCGACACCGCAGGCGTCGTGTTCGTTGGCCGGATCATAAAGTGCTTGAGCGTTCATAAAAAATCCTTGTTATTACTTTTTGCGCTCCGTATTTGCAAAATCCGTGCCAAATGGACAAAACCACCCGTCAATTATTGAAAAAGCGGTCAAAAATGTAAAACAAAAGCTGAATTGCAAAATTCAGCCAAATTTCAAATTTCAAAAAATGTAAAGAATTACGTTTGATTTACAAATTTCGTAAACGATGAAAGGGAGAAGACTCTCCCTCACTCCAGCCACGGCTCAGCCTGCTCCGCACGCAAACATGGCCTCAGCCTTCGGCTGATGAATGTTCGCTTAGCGGCCAGGCAATCGCCGCGTCTGCCGTTACCCTCTCGCCTAGGGGGCCCACCCCCTAAGACCCCGTAAACGAGAGTCACAACCACGCTCGCATGGCAATGAGCGAGCGTCATGGATTTCTGCAAAACTCACAAAGGTCCCTGAGTGGTAACAAACACACCAACCGATAAGGTCCCTGAGCCTGCCGAAGGGCCTTATTCGAACACTTTCTTTTTGCGTTGGTCGCGGCCGATGGCGATAAGCGCGACGACCACTCCGGCGAGGAGTACCACCGAGGTCAAAATCAACGCGACGGAATGTCCGCAGGTCACCTGAAAGAACAACACCGATAAACTCCAGCCGATGACCGTCTGGAGCACCATCATGAGCGTTCCGTAAAAACGCCCAAGTTCGCGAAAGGCGGTTCCCATGGCGGCAAGGCACGGCACATAGAGCAATATAAACAGCAGGTAGGCCAGCACCTGGAAACGCCCCAGGTTGAAATGCGCCTGCATCGTCTTGTACGCGCCTTCGTTTCCGGCACCTTCAGATTCTTCAATCGCAGCTTTGACGCCCAGCGGGTTCGCGATCGAGGTAAAGACTTCTACAAGATTCGTGGGAACACTCACGAGAGCGTCTTTTACCGTCGATTTCAGGCTAAACGACGATTCAGGTCCCTGAGCTTGTCGAAGGGCCGCGTTCTCTTCAGTAACAGCACCGTCCGTCCCCTCAATGGCATACAGCGAATTGAGCGTTCCGACAATAGCCTCCTTCGCAAAGAGTCCCGTAAAGAGCGCCACAGAAGCGGGCCAGTTATCGCGTTCGACGCCAAAGGGTTCGAACACCGGCGTAATCACCGTCCCCACGGCACTCAGCACCGACTTTTCGTTGTTGTCATTGCCGAAACTTCCGTCTGTGCCGACGGAGCCCATAAAGCCAAGGACAGTCACCATGATGAGCACAACCTTGCCCGCACGGAAAACGAATTCCTTGAGGCGGAGCCATGCATGGCGGAAAAGGTTGCGCACCTTGGGCAAATGGTAAGGCGGCAGTTCCATGATAAACGTCGATTCCTTGCCCATGAAAATCGTATGGCGCAAGAGCAGGCCGTAAATCAGGGCAATCACGATGCCCGTCAGGTAAATTCCGAACACGAGCGTCCCCGCGCTTTCGCCGAAGAACGCCGCACCGAAAAGCGCATACACCGGGAGGCGTGCGCCGCAGCTCATGAACGGCACCAGGAACAACGTCAAGAATCTTTCGCGTTTGTTTTCGAGCGTACGCGTACCCATGAGCGCCGGCACCGAGCAACCGAAGCCCACAATCATCGGCACAAACGCCTTGCCCGGGAGCCCGAGGAACCGCATGAAGCGATCCGCCACGAACGCCGCGCGCGACATGTAGCCGGAATCCTCGAGGAACGAAAGGCAAAGGAACATGAAGAAGATGACCGGAATGAACGTTGACACCGTCTGGATACCCGTACCAATGCCGTTCGCCAACAGCGCCACGACAACGCCCGGCGCACCGATTTTTGTCAGGAGTTCCGTCATGCCGTCCACGAAAATTCCGCCAAACAAAATGTCGAAGAAATCGATGAACGCACTGCCGACCTTCACCGCAAACCAGAACACCAGATACATCGCAATAAGGAAAAGCGGAATTCCCAGGATGCGGTTCAGGAAGAGCTTGTCGAGCTTGTCGGTTCGCGTACGCTTGGTAGTGTTGTCGCGGATGACCGTCTTCGCGATGTCGCGGGCGTAGGAATAGCGGGAATCAGCCAGCGCAAATTCCACCTCTTCGCCCAAGTCCTCTTCAATCTTGTCGTGCGGAATTTCGATACCAAGTTCATCGGCAAGTTCCAACACACGCCCGCTATGCTCCAAGTACTGCACCGCCGTCCAGCGCGGGCTTGCGCCGAGTTTTTCGGCTACGGGCTTGAGCGACACCGCAATTTCTTCAATCAGCTTTTCAAGGACTTCGGAATGCTTGACCGCCTTTGGGAGCGGAAGCTCGCGGCTGTTGTGCAGCAACTTATGCAAATCGTTCACGAAGCCTTCGCAACTCTTGGGCGAGACCGCCGTGAGGCCAATCGCCGTCACGCCGAGGATTTCTTCGAGCTTGTGCAGGTCCACATGAATGCCGCGACTCGCCGCGATGTCCATCATGTTCACCGCCAAGACCATCGGCACGCCCTTTTCCATCAGCTGGCTCGTGAGGAACAGGTTGCGTTCCAGGTTCGTCGCATCTAGAATGTTCACGACCAGGTCCGCTTCGCCCTTGAGCAGGTAATCGAGAGCAGCGCGTTCGTCTTCGGAGTTTGCAAACAGCGCGTAGATGCCCGGCAAGTCCACCACGCGAATCGTGTGGTTGTCGAGCTTGAACTGACCTTCTTTCTTTTCGACGGTCACGCCCGGCCAGTTGCCCACAATCTGGTTCGAGCCGGTCAGCGAGTTAAAGAGCGCAGTCTTTCCGCAGTTCGGGTTACCCGCAATCGCAATCGTAAAAATCTCTTTCTCGATAGGCATCAGACTCTCCTCAACTTAAGCACATTGGCTTCTTGTTTGCGGAGCGAAAGCCTATACGAAAGCACGCTGACCTCAACCGGGTCGCCGAGCGGGGCCACCTGCAAAACTTCAAGCACCACACCACGCACAAGCCCCATCGACAAAAGTTTGGACTTGTATTGAGAATCACCCGTGTTGTATCCAATAATTTCGGCCTTGTCGCCTTTCTTGAGTTCCGAAAACTTCGGTTCGTTATTCATACACCAACGATTTACTTTTTCGTAGATTTAGCGGCAGTCTTTGACTTTTTCGCCGATTCATTGGGCGTGTTCACAAATTCCTCGATTTTCTCGAGAGTCTCCGCCGAAAGAATGTGTTCCATGCAGCAGGCATCCTTGTCGGCAATCGCCTCGGACACGCCGAGCTTGATCAAGAAACTCTTCAGCAGAATGTGACGGTTCAGAATCTGAGACGCCACAAGCGCACCTTCCGAAGTGAGCTCAATGCCGCTATACGGTTCCTGCGTCACCAGGCCCAGCTTCTTGAGTTCAATCACCGCCTTCGCCACCGACGGCATCTTGACCTTGAGCGCCGCCGCAATGTCGCGGACACGGGCAATCCCGTTCGCAAGGCGCAGCATGTGCACCATTTCCAAGTAGTCTTCAAGGCTCTGACTTAACTTTACTTGTTCCATAGGACAGCTCCGATTAGACAAAAAACACACCTTATATATTAGTCATAGCTAAATTTAGAAAGCCTTGGCTAATTAGTAAAGGCTAAACTGCGAAAAATGGGGGCCCAAAGGGGCGTTCCCCGGCTCGTCAGCTCGTAGGGGCAACTATCTCAAACGCATTTGTCAATTCATCCCACCTCAAATCCGTCCAAAATCTTGTACAGCAACTTATACAGCGTTTTGGCTTCGGTTTCGGAGAGGTTGACGCAGCTGGCCATGGACTTGGGAACACTTGCGGCTTTGCGCTTGAGCACTTCGCCTTCGGGGGTAAGGCTTACGGAAAGGCAACGTTCGTCGGTTTCTTCACGGGTGCGCTGGATGTAGCCCTTGGCTTCGAGCTTTTTCAGGAGCGGGGTGAGCGTGCCCGAATCAAGGAACAGCTTTTTTCCGAGTTCAGAGACGTTGCACTTCTTCTCTTCCCAGAGCACGAGCATCACAATGTACTGCGTGTACGTGAGGTCGAGCGGTTCCAGGTACGGGGCGTAGCGGCGCGTAATTTCCTTGGACGCGGCATACAGCGGAAAGCACAGCTGGTTTTCGAGTTTTAGCTGGGGGCAATTCATGGGAACTCCTAGAGCAACTTTTCCACACAGGCACGCACATCGTCCATGTCGGCGGTAGGTTCAAATCGCGCGACTACGTTGCCTTCGCGATCGACCACGAACTTAGTGAAGTTCCACTTGATGTCGGGATTTTTCTTGTAATCCTTGTCGATACTCTTGAGCAGGAGCGCCATGGCGGCGGCCTTTACGCCAAAACCGAATCCTTCAAAACCCTTCTGCGATTTCAGATAGGTGTAGAGCGGGAGTTCATCGGGGCCGTTCACGTCGGACTTTTTCATTTGCGGGAATTCGGTGCCGTAGTTGAGCGTGCAGAATTCGTGGATCTCGTCGTCGGTGCCGGGGGTCTGCCCCTTGAACTGGTTGCAGGGAATATCGATGACTTCAAAGCCCCTGTCGTGAAAGTCGGAATACATCTGTTCGATGGGCTTGTAATGCGGGGTAAAGCCGCAACCGGTCGCCGTGTTCACGATAAGCATCACCTTGCCTTTGAAGTTTGCGAGCGGGACTTCGTTCCCTTTTCCGTCGGTGAGCGTGTAATCGTAGATGGTTGCCATAATGAGCCTCCGTTTTTTGTAGGTGTCGGCGCTTAGTCGCACCTTATTTAATTGTACACAATTCAATTTTATAAAATTAAATTAGAAAAAGCAATAGCAGAAAGCAAAAAATAAGCTTATGGTCGATTCTACAAGTCGAATTCGGTCAATTTATCGAATTTTTTAGCCGTACCAGTCGGTTCCGGAAGAATCTTTTTCAGGCAAGCAAAGAATTTCGTCTTGTTATTCTTTTCATAGTTATGCGCGAGGGTAAAAGCATTACCGGACGCATCTACACTGTCCGTAAGATCCTTGATGTACTTGGCATTTTCTTCTGAGCACAGGAACTTGGGAATTTCTTTGGTACGTTCGTCATAATAGGTACAAGTCGTACTATCCGATGTCACCTGCAGTTCAGCAAATAGGCTAGATTCATAGTCCCCGCCATCCAAATACTCCGCTCTAGTAATTTCTACAGAATACGTTTTTCCGCCAATTTTGAACGTTTCTCCGGTATCCGTAATCGAAAGGCTTTCTATACCAAGGGCTTCTAGCAGTTCATCAGTATACTCAGGAATCGCTCTTTGATCATCAGTTATATAAGGAGACACAATTTCACTTGCAGCATAGAATTCGACAACTTTCCCGGTATAAAGCGATTTATACAGATAGGTTCGAACACCATTTTTCCCGTACCGTAGATTAACACGCTTGAGTTCCAATACATCTGAAGAATCCAACACATTAGGCACACCACCAGGAGCCATAAACGAGAAGGTGTTCTTCGCAATTCTTATATCAATGCCTATCCGGCTATCTCCATCGCGACACACCGTCTCTTTTTCATATTCTCTGTATGTACAAGACGTAGGAGTCCACGTACCTTCAATTTTTCCAGCAGATCCTCCGACATACATGAGGCCCGAACTTTCAAAAGATTCGCCGGATCTCCCATAAAACAGAACCAAGGAATCTCCTACAAACAGGTATTTATAGGGATCCATCTTAAAAGATTCATCTACTATGCCCCACTGAAACTTTTCATTTTCAACAAGACACATCCAAGAAGGCATAACTTTTTCTTTGAAAGAAATCACCTGTTTTTTCTTGTCAACGGTATCGTCGAAAGACATTACCAGTTTGTCATCTTCAACTGTAATCGAATAGACATCCATCAAGCTGTCTATCACAGACCGAGTATCTTCGCCAGAGCTAGACGAGGCCGAGCTGCTAGACAAAGCCGGGTCATCCGCGCTAGATGAGGCCGAGTCATTACCGCAAGCAATGAACATCGTCGAAGACAGGGCGCAAATTACGCTACATGCGAAAAACTTTTCTATCTGCAACATTTTACGTTTCCTCCTAAGCGGCTAAACAACATAAATATATACAATTATGGGTGAAAGAGACAACTCTTTTCTACATTTGCGGCCATGAAGTCAATCGAAGTCGTTGCAGGCATTATTTGCGACGGGGCGCCACATTCAGCGGGAGCCCGGTTCTTTGCCACGCAGCGCGGCTACGGCGAACAAAAAGACGGCTGGGAATTCCCGGGTGGCAAAATGGAGCCCGGCGAATCCCCGCAACAGGCACTCGCCCGCGAACTCAAGGAAGAACTCGCCATCGACGTGAACGTAGGCGAATTCCTCTGCACCGTGGAACACGACTATCCCACTTTCCACCTGACCATGCACTGCTACTTCTGCACGCTCGCAGACGGGAGCACACCGACGCTTCTCGAACACGAGGCATCACGCTGGCTCACCCCCGCAGAGCTACATTCGGTAAACTGGCTCCCCGCCGACGTTAAGGTCGTCAAGGCGTTGGAAAATCACTTGAGCAACGCATCGCCAAACACCCTATAATTAAGATCGTCTTCCGGCCTGCAATAAACCGCGAATTCAATATTCCTAAAGGCATAGCGATAATCGGCAATCGTCTCTACGGTCGCTTCCGCCACAATTCTAGGGTCATTCCGGAAAGCGCCACAGCCAAAGGCCCCCAGCACGACACTTTCGACCTTGTTCATAACGGCAAGGTCCAGAATACGCCGAAGCCTTTGCTTATGTAACTGCTTGAGTTCCGCATCGGATACGGTGATTTCGCTAAAGTTATCCACATAGCGATCCCCGCTACGACTACAGTAGCGCAAGTTGGGAGCCGCACAGGTGATTACGTCGACATCGAACCATTCCGATTCATCGCGCAGTTCCGGGAAAACCGTATCCGTCTTGAAAACCGTGACACCCGGCGTATAGATGCAATCATCGTTATGCAGCGGAGTCCTGTTACGGCGATGCGGCTTATAGAAAAGTTCCGCCATTTTCTTAGTCGAAAGGCAATCGAATAGCGTGGAACAGCGGCAAAGCGATTCCTCCTGGGCACCCGCCCCTTCCTCGACGCCGCCACCGGGGCTAGAGGCACTTGCAAAATTGAGTACGGCCACCTTAGTCCCCGCATACGCTTCGGCCGCCTCAAAGGTCCGCTTTTTCGAGACACGAATGCAGGCCGGATCCGCAAACACATTCAGGTTTCCCGCATCGACACATTCACCTGCGCCCGTAAACCGTTCAAGCTTCATAGAATTTGCAATCGAACGGGACAGGCGGGCATTTTCGTGGCAACGCCTCGCGGTATCTTCAAAGATTTCAACGTTTCTTTCCCTAAAATTTTTATTTGACATAAATGGTCCTTATTAACGATACTTTATAAAGATATATCGACTGCGGCTCTGTTTTTGTCAAAGCACTTCTAAAGCGCCATTTTTCCAAACGCCCCAAATCATTTGACATTTTTCATTTTCAAGTCGATATAGTAAGAAAAGAAGGAAACGACATGAACAATACGACACAGAACAACGCCGTCAAAAACGTCCCGTCCAACGAAAACCCGCAAATCGCCGAAAACATCCGCCAGGCAACTTCCGAGGCTTACTTCGACCTGATGGAACTCAACGAGCTCGACCTCCAGAACCTCATCACCGTTTCGCAGGTAGGCGACAAGACCATCATCCGCCACACCGTCAACATTCCGGGAATTCCGACCGACACCTCGATCCGCTTCGAAATCGACAACGGAAAACAGGGAAGGCGCTACAACGTTTTCGGGCACCACAACAAGTTGAATTACTCAAGCCGCACCGACAAACAGGATGTCGCCTTGCAGCATTACACAAGGACCGTCTCCGAAATCGTCAAGTACTGTTTCGAGCCGCCCGCCTCGCTCAGCGCTCTTTGGCCGTAACGGGCTGATGCTGCCGACGGGACGCCCGCTTCAGCATTCCGACAAGGAACTTGTAGAAACCTTCGATGTGCGAATTGTCCTGCTTTACGCGGCGAAGCGTAATCACGATATCGCGCTTGAATTCGGCATCGGTGATTTTTAGCAGGCGAATCTTGCGGTTGTTGACTTTTCCCCACGAGAATTCCGGCCAGAATCCAACTCCAAGGCCACTTGCAATGGCATCTTTCACCACAAGCGCGTTGTCGCTTTCGAATACCACGTGCGAATTAAACCCGATTCGTTCGCAGTAATCGTCGCATATCTTGTGTAACTGCTTGGAGCCATAAAGTCCGATAAAGTTCGTATCACCCAGTTCGTGCAGCGAAATGCTGTCACGTTTTTTGTATTGCGCCGTATTCGGAACGGCGAGGTAGATATTTTCGCTACATACAAAAGTTTCTTCGTCCGGATTTTCTTGCGGACGGTAGTTCGAATAGGTCTGCACGCAAATGTCGTACAGCGATGATTCCTCTTTCTGAACCAGGTAAAAGCGGAGAGCCGGAGACTGTTTCTTGTAAAGGATAATCGCGTTCGCCACGAACGAAGACGCCGCAAGCACCTTCACGCTCACCGTAATCGCCTGCTTGTCTGACTTGGCACGCAGTCTTGCCGGCAACGCCTCGATATCTTCGTACAGGGGCTTCACCTTCTTGTAAAAATAATCGCCCGCTTCCGTCAACTTGACGTTACGGCCACTCGTCTTGAAAAGCTTTACGCCGAGCTCGTCTTCGAGCCTGTGGATGGCATGGGTAAGCGCGGGCTGCACAATGCAAAGGTTCTTGGCACTTTGCGTGACATGCTCGGTACGCGCGACTTCCAAAAAATATTTGATATGAGTCAGCTCCATAAAACTTTCCTTTTTATTTCAATTTAGCCACCTGCGTGGCAATTCATCAAAAATATTGATGAATAGAATATAAATTATTTATTAGTCAATATCAAAAAGAAATTTTAATTTTGCGACCGAAAACAAGAAAGACCGACTGAAACGGCAACAAAAAAAGGAATATTTATGAAACAGCTTTTCAATAAAGTCGCAATCGCAGCACTTCCCCTGACCGCAGCAATCGCCCTTAACGCCTGCGGAGACAACCGTGAATGCACCTACAACGAAAGCGAACACACGCTCGTCTGCCCCGAAAAAACTTACAAGACCGTAAACCTAGGCGAAAAGGTCTGGATGGCCGAAAACCTGGACGTTTTCACTCCTGATTCCAGCATCTGCTACGGTAACAACCACGACAACTGCAATTCGGACGGACGCCTTTACACTTACGCCTCGGCCACGGGCGCTGTATGCCCCACCGGATGGGCTCTTCCCTCCCTTGACGACTACAAGGCGGCCTTTGCCGACAAGGACCCCTCCACCCTCAAGGACGCCGCAGGTTTCAACGCCATTTTCGCCGGATTCAAGTACTACGACGGAAAATTCGCCGACAAGGGCGCAAGCGCAAGCTTCTGGACAAACAACAGCTACGACGATTCCAGGGCATATCTCGTGCGCATCACCGACACCCGAATCACCTACGAACACTACAATAAGAATATCTTCGCCTCTGTCCGTTGCATAAAAAAATAATTCGGATTTCGGAATTATTACCTTTATCTTTGCCCCGCATGCGTTTTTCATTTTTAATTCTTAATTACTAACCAGATTAAACTATGACTTGGCTAATCGAATTATTCACAAAGCCCTCGGTGGGGCAACAGGTTGTGGCGATTGCGCTTACGGCTGCAGTCGGCCTCATGGTCGGTAAAATCAAGGTCAAGGGAATCAGCCTTGGCGGGGCGGGAGCGCTTTTCGTGGGCATCCTGCTCGGACACCTCGGTCTCCGTGTCGAAGGAAACGTCCTGCATTTCATACAGGAATTCGGCCTGATCCTTTTCGTCTACACCATCGGCATGCAGGTGGGGCCCGGCTTTATGGACTCTATTCGCCGCCACGGACTTGTACTGAACATTCTTTCGACAAGCATCGTGCTGCTCGGCGTCATCGTCACGCTTTGTCTGTACTTTCTTACCGATATGCATAACAACGTACCCGTGCTCATAGGAATGCTCTGTGGCGCCGTCACGAATACGCCCTCCCTAGGAGCCGCTAACTCAGCCTTTGCCGCGGCCGGGGTGGACACATCCCTTACGGGCATCGGGTACGCTGTTGCATATCCGTTCGGCGTCATCGGAATCATCCTGGTAATGATCCTTGTTCGCATCATCTTTAGGCAAGATCCGAACAAGGCGGCAGAAAAATACACGGCAGAAATCGCCGCCACAAGCAAAGAAATAGAATCCTGCAGCCTCACGGTCGACAACCAGAACCTCTTCGGAGTCATGCTGAAAGACATTCCCGACCTGATTTCGAGCGGAGTCGTGGTGACACGCCTCTTGCGCGGCGAAAGCATCTTCACGCCGAACGGAAAGACGGTTATCGAAAAAGGGGACAAGCTTCACATCGTAGGAATGCCCGAAGCAGTCACCGCCATGGAAAAGATTATCGGAAAGCGCCTCGAAACGCCCATCACGACATTCGCCTCGGATACCGCAAAACCGATTCAGGTTAAAAGCATTCTCGTAACGAACAAGAAGATTCTCGGAAGGACCATCGGATCGCTCGCGCTCGCCGAACGCTACGGCGTAAACGTGAGTCGCGTGACCCGCAGCGGTTTCAAGTTCACGGGACGCCTCGACCTCCGCATCAAATTTGCAGATAAGCTAAAAATCGTCGGCCCTGCCGAAGGCATCGAAGCCGCGGCAAAGGAACTGGGCAATTCCCTCACCGCACTCGACCACCCCGAAATATTGCCCGCGTTCCTGGGCATCTTCTTAGGAGTCATTGTCGGAAGCATTCCCATCGCCCTCCCAGGGATGCCGACCCCGCTTAAGCTGGGTCTTGCCGGCGGCCCGCTGATTGTATCTATCCTTCTCAGCCGCAAACGAAAAATCGGCCCGCTGAACTTCTTCATGGCAAACAGCGCAAACCTCATGCTCCGCGAATTCGGCCTCACGCTCTTCCTCAGCTGCGTAGGACTCAACGCAGGCATCAAGTTCTTCGACGTCCTCCTGCACGGCGACGGGCTCTACTACATGGGACTTGCAGCCCTTATCACCTTTATCCCGCTTGCCATTGTCGCGACAGTCGGACACCTGGTATTCAAGGTAAACTACCTCTCGCTCTGCGGTGTACTCGCAGGCGCCACCACCGACCCGCCCGCACTCGCCTTCGCAAACGGCCAGGCCAACAGCGAAGCCGTCAACATCGGCTACGCCTCGGTCTACCCGCTCACCATGCTGCTACGAATCCTGAGCGGACAAGTGCTCGCGATATTCCTGCTGCAGGCGATGTAAACAAAACGAATAGCCCGAACGGGCTTTGTGAGCAGCAAGCGACTCGTATTGACGAGTCGTGGCTGCGAGAGTGAGGCGATATCACATTGTCTAGGTTCATTTGAGCCGAACGGTCTTTAAAGTACTCCACCCTAGAAACAGCAAAGGCTCCCCGCAAGGGGAGCCTTTTAAGCGCATTAGCGAGACGCGTCGCTCACATTAAAAAAACTGAGGGGGCCAACGCGGGTTCTTGGAGGACATATCGATCTTGTAGAAGTCCTTCTCGAAGCGACCGTCATCCAAGCCGTACATCTGCATCACGTGGCGAGCAATCCACTTACCGAGCTTCATCACGGTGAGCTTCTTGCGGAGACGGCCCTGGCAGTCACGGTTCATGATATCCGGGAGAGTCGAGGTCGTGAGGATTTCGTCGATAGCGTGGCTGTTGAGCTTTTCACGGGCTTCGGGGCTCGTGTGGAAGTGCGTCACGCCGAAGCAAACGCGGTTCGGGTTACCCTTCTTGATGTGTTCGCAGCACTGCACAATCGTCGTACCAGTACGAACCATGTCGTCGAACACGATCACGTCCTTGCCCTCGATTTCCTCGATGCTGATGTCGGAAAGTTCCGGGTTGAAAGTCATGCTGATTTCGCGTTCGCCAGTACGCACCTTGTCCATCACCACACGCTTGCATTCGGGCAGGTCGAGCGCTTCGTAAACGGCGTTCATGAACGGGCGTGCGCCCTTGTCCGGGGAAACGATCACGAGGTTGTTGCCGTCCTTGCCAGTCTGAACAAAGTTGCTGTTCTTGATGTAGTGGGCGTAGACGTCCGTCGGAATCAGGTTATGGAAATTGTCCTTGCCGAAGATTTCAGCAAACAGGTTCTGCACCTTGATGCTGTGGTTGTGAACGGTAACCACGGCGTCGACGCCGGAAGTCTTGAGGAGCTGGGCGTAAAGAAGGCTAGTGAAAGCCTGGCCGTCGAACTTCTTCAAGTCGATGTCCGGGCGGTCCTTCTCGAGTTCGCCGATGCGGTGCGGACCGCGGTCCTGGGCACTGTAGAAAAGATCCGGTTCAACCAAGACGACCTGTTCGGCACCATTGTCCTTGGCGGCGCGCGCCAGAATGCAGTTACGCATGGCGTAGTCGTTACGGCTGCGTTCATGGTTAGAGACCGAGCAAATCAGAACAATCTTGCCTTCCAAGCGGCGGCCAATATGTTCCATGTCATCCACGTCCAGCATATAGCGGGGGCAGAATTCGGAGTTAGCGAAGGTCTTCAGAGAGACCATGTCGGAAATGTCTTCACGGAGTCCGATGTACTGGGCCATGTCGATGGCGAACGGATCATCGGTGAAGTTGCCGGTCACGATAAAACGATCTGACATTTTGTTGCCTTGATTTAAGGGTTGAACCAATTGGGTTGGCACAAATATAGATAGAATCTAGAGCAGTTTCAACTTATAATAGTCTTCTAAAAGGGGTTTGCCTATTTTTCCTCATCCATCACACAGCGGACGGAAACAAGGGAATCAT
Organism: uncultured Fibrobacter sp.; assembly: GCF_947166265.1. Classification (NCBI taxonomy): domain Bacteria; kingdom Pseudomonadati; phylum Fibrobacterota; class Fibrobacteria; order Fibrobacterales; family Fibrobacteraceae; genus Fibrobacter; species uncultured Fibrobacter sp. Next base: position 75,683 of record NZ_CAMVDO010000010.1, read on the forward strand.
TTGAAATCCTGATATTGGAAGAATGAGTGGAAAAGGTGGTAATATATCCTTTCTCTTCGGCAAAAATTGTTTCGGTATAGAGGTTTCCGGCAGGAAGCGCTGAAAATCCGAATTCGTCGCTCGTTTCGATGGAATCCGGATAAAGCTTGTACCATGCATCCTTCGCAAAAAGACGGGACTCATAAGCTTTACCATCAATCTTGGTAAGCGTCATTACCGCATACCATTCCTCGCTGGTAGGGATATGCCATCCGGCCGGGCACACGTCTTCAGAGTGCACGAGTTCCCTAGTATAAAGACGACCGAACTTTTCGCAGGATGCGTCTTCGTCGTTGAAGCAGGTGCTTTGCCCATCGCCGGTATTGTAGTTCAGGTTCTGGGCCATCCATGTATCTTCGCCCATCATCACGGTCTTGTAAACCTGGCCGTCACGAGAATCTTCCATTGTTCCGTATTCTATTGTCGGATTCAAGTAGTCCCATGCCTTGGTACGCGTTTCCGTTTCTGCTACCATTTGGCTGGTTGTTCCGGTTTCTCCATCCTTGTTCCGCAGACAGCGTACATTGAACCCGAGAGGTATAAAGTAATCGTAACCGCCAATGATACTCCCCATGGCATCTTGGTCGATAGAGCGGTAGCCAAGCATATCTTCATAACCATCTGGCGAATTATACTCGTATGCCAGTACCAAGAACTCTTGCCGCGAGTATAAGTCCTGCTTGGGAGACGGTGCCAAGCCAAATCCGTAAGCGTCATGATAAGAAAATTCATCCCCCCATGCGCTATCCTTAAAAAGGAGCTTTATGCCTTTTTTCCCGCCTACTGCGCGGAAAAGACTTTTCCATTCTTCCAATGAAGGAACATGCCAGCCCGAAGGGCATACGCCCTGAATAGGCGTTTCGACATCGCAGAGCTTTTCGTATACGCAGTGGGTAGAACTGGTGTCGTAAACGGCGCCGAAGGAATAGAGACGGCCGTTCTCCTTGCAATTATCCTTTTGAATACAAAAGCTGTTGTGGGCGGCAAAATTCAGGTTTTCGGCCATCCATTCCTGGTTCCCGATGGTTATGGTTCTGTAGACCTTGCCGTCACGGGCATCTTCTAGCGTTCCATATACACAGTTGTTGACACCATTGTCATTACATGGTTTTGCCAAAGTGCTTCCCGGTTCGTCGCCTTGGTTGACGCTAGCTTCGTTAGGGGAGGATTCACTTGAATCGTTGCCGCAGGCAACAAAGACGAATGGAATTAGACAAAATAAAACTTTCAAAACAACGTTTTTCATGTTTGCAAATTTAAATAAAAAACCGACAAATCAAATTGCCGGTTTTGAAATTCTTCAATGCCTTATTCACTAAGGATTGATTTTATGTTATTGAATTAGAAATCGATAATCCTGTCGTTTTGCATCAACTGCTCAAAAGTCTGGCGTTCGCGCACGACCTTCAGTTCACCGTTGGTGTACATGGTCTCGGCGGCGTAGCGGCGGCTATTGTAGTTGCTGCTCATGGCAGCCCCGTAGGCGCCTGCGTCATGGAGAATCAGCAAGTCGCCGACTTTCGCCTTCGGGAGCTTGCGGGTCACCACAAAGCCACCTTCTTCCTGCGTGAACACGTCACCGGATTCGCAGAGCGGGCCTGCCACAACGGCGTCCACCGTTTCGTTCAGTTCGCGACCGTCGCGGGCGATGATGGAAATGCCGTGATAGCTGCCGTAGAAGCTCGGGCGAACGAGATCGGTAAAGCCAGCATCCACCAAGTAGAACAGGTTGTCGCCCTGCTTCTTGACGGCGCGGATTTCAGCCATCAGGTAACCGCTCTCGGCCACCAGGTAGCGACCCGGTTCCACTTCAAGGTGAACCTCGTGGCCAATGCTCTGCTGGATGCGCTTGCGGGCATCGTCCCACAGCTTGTAGTAGGCCTTCACGTCGATGCGGTTGCCCTTGTCTTCTTCGTGATACGGAATCGGGAGGCCGCCCCCTGCACTGATGGTGCGCAAATGAGAACCCAGGCGACGGCTAGCATCGACCATGGCGTCGCACACCTGAGCGAGGTGTTCAAAGTCCGTGCCGGAACCGATATGCATGTGGAGTCCTGTAATCCACATGCCGTTGGCCTGCGCGAGCTTGATGCAGTCCTTGATCTGTTCGTGCCAAATACCGTGCTTCGAAAGGTCGCCACCGGTGTTGGTCTTGCGGGAGTGTCCGTGGCCAAAGCCCGGGTTCACGCGGATAGTGAGTTCCGACTTCACGCCGAAATCGGCGAGCTGCTGGATCATGTCCGGCGAGCCCACGTTCACGGCGATGTTGTGTTCCTTGACGAGTTCAAGAGCGTCACGGTCGAAAATGTCTGCGGTGTAGACGATTTCGGGAGCCTTGCCCTTCTGAACTCCACCCTTGAAGCCGGCCTTGAGGGCGCGCACGATTTCGCCAGCCGAAACAGCATCGACCACGCAGCCGAGCTTACGGATGAGCGAAACCACGGAAAGGTTCGGACATGCCTTCTGGGCAAAACGAACGGTGTCAAATACCTGGACATCCTTCACGCACTTTTCAATCGTAGCGCGGTCATAAATCCAGAGGGGGGTGCCGTACTGTTCGGCTGCCTTCACAAAAACTTCTTGAGGAATAGAATAATTCATACGGGCGAAATGTAGAAAAAGGCAGAGGCCGCGCGAACACCCCATACACCCCAAATTAGCCAACATCGGGCTGCAATAAGCCCATGAGCGGCATGGTTTTACAAAAAATGAAAAGATAATGGACTTTTCGGGCCATTACATAGGGGAAATATGTGTTGTCACCCCAAAACGCCCGTTGACACCTTTTCGTAAGAAATATATATTCAGCGAGCATAAACTATAAAGAACAAACTTGTCACAAAAAATTGGAGCAACCTAATGAGACCCCAAAAAACCTCACCTTTCTCATGGACAGCACTATTGCTGCTCCTGACACTGCTAGCCACGGCCTCATCTTGGGGCGCGTCTATCGTTAATCTCGGCGGCTACAGCTTCACGTACGATAACGGTTACTACCTGATTCAAAACGCGACCGACCTGAACAATCTGGCCGCATACGTGAACGGCAAGGGATCGACATCAGGTAAGTCTTTCAAACAGACCACAAACATTACCTTGAGTGGCAATTTCACCCCCATTGGGTTTGAGCAAGGCTCTGCCAACAACACTATAAAGTTTGCCGGAAAATACTACGGCGGAAACTACAAAATCAGCGGTCTCACAATCAATGTGCAAGATCGAGCCTGGCCCGTCGGTCTCTTTGGTCAAGTTTCTAGTTCGGCCATAATCGAAGATGTCTATCTAGACGCTCCCAGCATTTCTGCAAACGGTTCCGCTGGTGGCATTGCCGGTATAAATGACGGTACGATTCAAGATTCCAAGATAATAGGAGGCTCCGTAAAGGGACTTTCTGTGGGTGGCGTCGCGGAAGCGAATACCGGCACCATTTCCTCGGTCAAGGTTGAAAATGTTACCGTAACATCTACTGCATCATCATCTTCATCATATACCACCTACGCCGGTGGCATCGTTGGACTCAACACAACTAATTCATCCGCCAAGATAACCAATTGCGAAGCCTATCTTGTTACAATTAAGGGCGCTCAGTACACTTCCTACACCGGAGGCATTGTCGGAAAAGCCACCGTTGGCACGGTTCAATACAACTTTTCCATTAGAAACAATGTAAGCGGCTATTCTAATTACGGTGCGATTGCCGGAATCGATCAGACAAGCGGAACATTCACCGGCAACTACTACAATTCTATGAAGTTCAACAATGTTGAGAAGACTAGCAATGTCGCTTTTGGTAGTAGTAGCAACAGTTTCAAAGATGTATCTGGAAAGGGCGAAGCCGTTTTTAGGGTGATACTCAATGTAAGCAATGTCACTACATCAGGACACGCCGTCATGTCGCATAACCCGGAAGGCTCTCAAGATAATGTACCATACGCAGCCGTCGGAGCTACAGTATACCTTAATTACACAAATCTTCCTTCAGGCTACACAGCCACTTATACCGTAAGCGGCGCAACAGTCACTTATTCGAGTGGCAAGGCCTATTTTACGATGCCAAGCAAAAACGTGACCGTTTCCAACGTAACAACGTCGCTTCCTAGTTACACCATTACCTACAAACTCAATGGCGGCACAAACCCTTCTAGTGCACCGACATCCTACACGCCAAACAGCGGAACCGTCGACCTTCCAACACCAACAAAAAGCTACTACTCTTTCGGAGGCTGGTACACAAATTCAAGCTTTAGCGGCAGTTCGGTCTCTTCTTTCAACGCAGCTTCCACAACAGGCAACAAGACCTACTACGCCAAGTGGACTCCAACAGCCTATTCCATTACCTATTACCTGAACAGTGGCACAAATCCCTCCAACGCGCCGACTTCGTACACCTATGAATCTTCTACAATCACACTCCCTACCCCAACCAGAACCGGCTATAACTTTGGCGGATGGTTCACAAATTCTAGTTTAACAGGCTCTTCAGTGAATTCGATTCCGGCAAATTCTTCCGGCAACAAATACTTTTATGCCAAGTGGAATCTAAACACCTATTATGTTAAATTCTACGCCAATGACGGCTCCAGCAACACGAAAACCCAGTTGCTCAAGTATAATGAATCCAGTAACCTCCTCTCCAATACGTTTACACCGGCTACAGGTTACGGCAGCTTTATCAAATGGACTACGAATGCCGATGGCAGCGGAACTTCCTATACAGACGGCCAGAGGGTTTCTAATCTTACCAACGTGAACAACGCAACAGTCAATCTCTACGCACAATGGAAAATCGACCTCGCCACAAACAGCAACATCACCGTGAACGAGATTCCCGACCAGGCCTATACGGGAAATGCTATCACTCCTAGCATTACGGTGAAGGACGGAACAACCGACATTACCAGTTCTTGCAACATTTCTTATTCAAACAACACTGCCGCAGGAATTGCAACAGTAACGATTTCTGCAAAAACCGGCACCAAGTACGAAGGCACAAAGACAGTCTCTTTCACTATTCTCGGCGAGAAAAAGAATATTGCCAACAATCCCGATATCACCATCACAATTGATGATTTGGAATACACGGGCGACGTCCTCGAACCCGCAGTCACGGTGATGGACGGTTCGACAGATGTCACAAGCCATTTCAACTTTACCTATTCCGATAACATCAATATCGGTGTAGCGACCGTAACCATCTCGGCAAAATCTACCAGCACCCTTTACAAGGGCTCCACCACAAAAACGTTCAATATTGTCGCCCCGAAAAAGAACATCGCCACAAACGCTGACATCACCATTAACGAGATTGCAGACCAAGCATGGAAAAATGGCAACCCGGTCACCCCCAAAATCACAGTATTGGACGGAGAAACCGATATTACAAGCCATTTCGATATTACCTATTCCAACAACACCGCAATTGGCGAAGCGACCGTGACCATCTCGGCAAAATCTACCAGCACCCTTTACAAGGGCTCCACCACAAGGACGTTCAACATTATCGAAGTGCAGTTCGTCGCCCCAGAAGCCAAAGATCTTACTTACAATGGCAAAGAGCAGGAACTTGTAACAGCAGGAACATCCGCAAACGGCATACTCTATAGTACCAATGGCGCTAACTTTACATCATCAATTCCCACCGGTTATAGTGCAGGAACATACTCCGTCTACTATAAAGAAATGAATGGAAACGCCATACTCGGCGCAATTACGGTAGAAATCAAAAAAGCCGTCCCGAATGTCATTCTACCCGTAGCAAAGACACTTTCCTACACCGGAGAAAAACAGGAACTCTTAATAGCAGGTTCAACTGACGTAGGCATGTTGCAATACGAATATAAATGGAGTGGTGTAAATTACAAACAGTACTTCGGCGAAAATATACCTAACGCAAGAAATTCGGGAACATATACCATTCACTATTACATTGAAGAAACAAGTAACTACTACGGTTTCGATGGTGGAGAAATTGAGGTTACAATTCCTGGAAAATGCACTCAAACCGCATTTCTTTCAATAAACGAGGTTGACGGCAAAAAATACGCGATTATTGAAAGTTCTGGCAACGGAGACGCATTCGACCTAAACGCAGACATTGATGTTGATGGCGTCAAAATAAGCCGAGGCTTCCCCGTTACTGAAGGAAACAATTACTCAACAATAATGTTCCCCTTCGAAGTAAGCACAGAAAATTTGTCCGGTGTTGCCAACATTATGGAATTCGCCCGCGTCGGTAAGAACCAGACAACTGGCGTCGCACAGGTTGAAGTTTACCAAGTATGGGCTGACACAGATAAAGAACATGTCACGCTCACAGCCAACATGCCTTATATGATCCAGATGAAAAGCTCCAAGTTGGAAGTCTCAGGTCCCGTCACAATCACGTCAGAAAAACACAATGTCGTAACTAAAGGCAAATGGTCCTTTGTCGGCACATTCAAATTCAAGGAATGGGGAGGAAGCAACTGCGATGAATGCGGACGTGTTTACGGTTTTGCAGGATACGGCGTTCCCTCATCAGGTATCTCCACAGGACAGTTTGTCAAGTTCGGAGAATGGGTCTATATCGATCCCCTGCGCGCATACTTGCGTTATGATGGCTCACAGCAGAAAAATGCTCCGGAACCGAGCGTTTACGCTGCTCCCATCGCCTCTATCGAAGAGGATCTTCCCGAAAGCATGGACGTGGTCATCGTCAGCCGTGAAGACGAAGAGAAGACAACCGTCATCGGCACTCTCGACACCCGCACCGGCGAAATTCGCATGAACCGCGGCACCCGCACCTTCGACCTCAAGGGCCGCGGCATCAGCGGCAAACCCAAGGCCAAGGGCGTCTACCTAAAAAAGTAATTAACCTCTAACCAAATACAATTATGAAGAACGAACAAATCAAAAAAGAATACTCCGCTCCAGATATGGAAATTGTCGAACTCAAGCATCAGACAAACCTGATGTCAGTCAGCTGCATCCCTGGTGTAAACTGTCCCGATCCAACAGAATACAAGGGAGGATTTGCGAACTAACCCCCATCTCCACCTTATTCACGAGGGTGCGCTCAAGCGCACCCCTTTTTTATTCAATGTTACACACGTTTGTTTTACACAAAACGAAAACAACCTGTAAAAGGATCGCTCTCGCGAGTGTTCGCCAAATTGCCACGTTGATTTGACAGCATAATATACGATTTTTATATTCATTCCGCATAAACTACCCCCAAAAACGCGTTTGTTCGCAACAACAGGAGCCACCCATGAGAACCTCCCCCAAAACACCTCGCCCTGTCCGCCTAGGACTTTCAATACTTATCCTACTACTCGCCACGGCTACCTCGTGGGGAACAAAGATTGGCGACTATGATTTCGAACAAGTTGTCATAGACCATAGTCCAGTATTCCTTATTCAAAACGTAACTGACCTGAAAGCACTTGCATCCGTCACGAACAACGGCGATTTAGGCAGGCAAACTTTCAAGCTCACAGCAGACCTTGACCTCAGCAATCAAACGTTTACAAGTATTGGAAATACTTCTTCCAAACCTTTTAACGGAACATTTGATGGGGACAACCATACCATCACAGGTCTCAAGCTCAATTGTTATGATGATGTAAGCGTCAATCAATTTTGCGGACTTTTCGGTTACAATACAGGAACGATCGAAAAAGTCCATCTTAAAAATGTCACGATTAACGAACTTGCCAACAATGTGCTATCGACTACAAAGCATCTTTACATGGGTGGCATCGCCGGCCATAACTTCGGAACCATTTCGAACTGCAAGGTCGAAACGATCTCTATTACCAACAGCATCGAAGGAAACGTGAGTTCGAGCGCAAGTTCTTTCGCCGGAGGTATTGCAGGCGAAAACTCTGGAACCATAGATAGTTGCCAAGTGACCGGCGCCAAAATTTTGGGCAACATTCTCCACAACAGGGGTGCCATCACCGGAGGATTTGCGGCAACGGGATCTCCTAAGGTGACTAATTGCGAAGTCAGGTCCAGTACCGTAACCGGCAATAGTTCCGTGGGCGGAATCATCGGTAACTTCGGGAATTCATCTGGAACTATAGGAAACAATATCGTCATAGGAACAACCGTTAGCGGCTCTACCAATTACGGACAAATCTACGGTAGCATTTGTACAAATTGTAGCGTTTCAAACAATTACTACTACAACTCCTCCAGTTCGAACATTTTCAGATTAAAACTGACAAACAGTTCTTCTAACGTTTGCAAAACGGCCATTTCAGCATCGTCGGGATTCACCTTTGACAACGAAGGCTATTACCAAAACGGAACCAACGTAAGCATCAAGTTTACCACCGACAACGGTTACTATTGCAAATTCGCTCTTGCGTCAAGCACCCCAGCGGTCTACACCTCGGGCAACAAGGCCACTATCAAAATGACACGTGACACGGTCGCCACCGTGTCTGATTCGCTGCGTAATTACAACATCGAATATAACCTGAACGGTCACGGAACAATTCCTCAGAACACTCCCCTAACCTATACGGTCAAAGACGAAATTACGCTCCCCACCCCAACGGAAGATGGTTACATTTTCTACGGATGGAGCTCCAGTTCAGAATATGTTACATCCATCCCTAAAGGTTCCACCGGAAACAAAAGCTTCGAAGCCTTCTGGCAAAAAGATATCGCCACCTATCCAGGGATCAGCTTCAGCGAAATCCCCGACCAAATCTTTACGGGTAGCCAGATAAAGCCCGCGGTTACCGTCATGGACGGCACGACAGATATCACAAATAAATTCAGCCTTTCCTACACGAACAACACCAAGGTGGGCAAAGCTTCGATATAATATAACAAAACAGGCGAATACGGTGGTAGTATCACCCTAAATTTCAATATTATAAAGAAGACTCCGACGGTGACAGCACCTAAAGCAAGGGACCTTGAATACAACACCCGTTCTCAAAATCTCGTAATAGCGGGTTCAACAAGCAACGGTAAAATGCTCTACAGTCTTGACGGCGAAAGCTACAGCCAAAGCGTACCTACCGCCATAAACGCAGGAACTTACACCGTCTACTACAAGGTCGAAGAAACAGACAACTACAGCGGCGTCAGCGGATCCGTCGAAACGACCATCAAAAAGATCGCCCCGACCGTAAGCGCCCCCACACCAATAGAAAACCTTGAATTTAACGGTTCTCCGCAAGAACTCGTAGTCGCAGGTGAGGCCAACTCAGGCCCAATGCTTTACCGCTTATGCAAGTCACTATCCGGAAGCAACTGCTCTGAATTTAGCGAAGAAATACCTACCGCAACAAACGCACAACAATATCTCATCAACGTGTGGGTGAAAGCAACCGACAACTACGAAGCATACCATGGAACCTATTCGGTAACTATCGCAAAGGCCAAAGCAAAGATTACTACCGAAGCCGAGGCCAAGAACCTTACCTATAGCGGAAAATCGCAGGAACTCGTTACAGCAGCCTCAACCAACAACAGCATTTGCTCCGTAGTTTACAGCACCGACGAAACAAACTACAGCGAAAAAATTTCCACCGCCGTAAACGCAGGCACCTACACAGTCTGGTACAAGCTGAATCCCAACTGCTACTCCGATGAAGAAATAAGACAAATCGAGGTGACTATCGGCAAAGCCAAGCCGACGGTCACAATGGCTACGGGAATAAAGGGCCTCGTATATAACGGCAAAGCACAGAAACTTGTGGTAGCAGGTTCGGCCAATTCAGGCCCGACGCTCTATAGTTTAGACGGCAAGAACTTCAGCGAAGAAATTCCCACCGCCACAGATGCAGGGGCATATTACATATACCAACAGGTAAAAGAAACCAAGAACTACGCAGAATTCACTGCAAAAGTAGAACCGTTCCCCATCGAAATCAAGCCGCTAGAAGTTACGCCGTACACTCTAACCGGAAGGATTCTTGAATACAACGGCAAGGCTCAGGAACTTGTAACACCAGGTCCGGCCGGCGTTTGCCTGCTTTACTACCTGGGCGAAAATCCGACCAGTCTCGACGATTTTAGCAGGAAAATTCCCACGGCAGTTGAAATCGGGCAATACGTTATTTTCTATGAGCTAGACCGTAAAAATTGCGTTAGCGACAAATTCAACGGAGATTTCCGTTCGACAATCGAAAAGGGAATCGCGCCAGAGCCTCAGGGAATAACGCTTACGTATAACGGCGAACCGCAAGAACTCACTGATGCAGAACCCAACGCCTGCATAAGCTACAGTCTTGACAAGGAGCATTTCAGCACCGAAATTCCTAAAGCCGTAAATGCCGATCAATATTACGTTACCTACAAGGTGGACCTTGAACATTGCGTGAGCAAGAATTCTAGAGAATACGGGGATTTCAAGTCACTTATTGAAAGGGCGACCGTAACCGAACCCAGGGCTAAGTTGCTTGCATACAGCGGTAAGGAGCAGGAACTCATCATACCGGGAGAACCGAGTGCCTGTCTGGGATACTCTTTAGGAAAAGAATACAGCACTCAAATTCCCACCGGAAAAGAACCCAAGGATTACAAAATCAATTACAAGGTGATAGACTCCAAGAATTGTTACGAAACCTCTGGAAACGTCACTGCAATTATCGACAAGAACATGAAGCTAACGCCACCCCAGGCAATAGCAAAGGTGCTTAATTTTACTGGTGAAAAGCAGAAACTCATCATACCCGGTTCAAGCGAATACGGTACGATGCTTTACAGCCTAGACGGGATTAACTACGAAAAGGATGTTCCCGTAGCAATAGATCCAGGATTCTACACCATTCATTTCAAGGTCGACTACTCCGAGAACTTCTACATCAGCGAAGGAACGGTTTCTACAATCATTGCAGAAAAACCGGCCAATTTCGCATTTGTAGACGTCTTCATGATGAACAAGAAAACATACGCAACATTAGACGGAGACTATATCGAAAAAGAGGCTTTCAAGCCTGAAGAAATTTCCATCGATACCGTCATATTTAACCGCAAGTTCCCCATTACCAACGGAAATAACTATTCAACGCTAATGTTGCCTTTTGACGCCGAACTAGACCAATTGGAAGGAGTTTCCGAATCCAATGTCTTTGAATTTGTAGGAGTCCGTCGTAACGAAACGACAAAAGCCTTGCAGGTCGAAATAGCAAGTGTTTCAAGAATCAAAGCCTATACACCCTATATCGTACAAATGAACAAGCAAACCCTTCAAATCAATGGTCCCGTTGTACTAAGGAAACTCACCGACAAGCCTATTACCACAGTAGAAGATTGGACCTTGATTGGCACCATCGATTATACCGAATGGAATAAAGAAAGTAAAGACCTTGGACGCATCTACGGATTTTCCGCATACCCCTTCGATTCAAAGGCCGGAAAACATTATGATGCAGGGCAGTTCATCAAGTTCTCTCCGGGGTCATTCATCAAGCCGATGCGAGCCTACCTGTTCTACGGAGGAAAAGTTACGAACAACGCCCCGGTACCCAAGGGCGAAGAATCTTCGATCGCATCTATCGACGAAGAACTCCCCGACAGAATGGACGTAGTCATCGTTGACCGCAGGGGTGAAGAAGAACACACAACCGTCATTGGCTCCTTCAGCCCGCGCACAGGCGAATTCCGTATCAACCGAAACTACGGCAACCGCACCTTCGACCTCAAGGGTAGAAACATCGGCAAGCCAAGGGCAAAAGGAATTTACCTGAAAAAATAGCAACCATCATCACATTTAAACCCAAACCCCAACTACCTATGAAAAACGAACAAATCAAAAAAGAATACTCCGCTCCAGAAATGGAAATCGTTGAACTCAAGCACCAGGCAAACCTGATGCAAGTCAGTTGCTATAATGGCATTGGCAAGGGTTGCGAAGGAGGCTAACCCCCATTTCACCTTATTCACGAGGGTGCGCCTAGGCGCGCCCTTTTTTGTATCGGATTTGGAACAAATTTTTATTTTCTTTCCATCAAAAATTTACGAAATACTATCTTTTGTACAAAACAAACTTTATGGAGAAGATAATCATGAAAAAATCCCTACACCTTATGCTGGCAGGAACTGCAGCCCTGTTCTGCGCTTGCAGCGACGACAGCAGCAGCGGTTCTGACAACTACACCTACGAAGAGTCCGGCACCTTTGTCGCCGACACCCAGAACAAGACCATTACGACCACCGTCCAGACCAAGGTGGACCTGTGCGTCAACGAAAACAACACCTACTCATGGAAAGAAATGAATCTCGGAGATGAAAAGGCCTACATGAAATACAAATTCTTAGGCGACACCCTGATCATATTCAGAAATTGCAGCAGCAGCTTCAGCTACTGCTCCGACAGAGGCTTAATGTTTGTCGGCGGCAAGGCCGGTAACCTGGACGGCACCTGGAAATCCGTAACGTGCGAATACGACGCCGACGAAGAAACGAGCTGGTGCTACACACTCTGCAGCAACGTCCCTGGCGGAAAGCTCACCGATGAAGAAGCCATGAAGCTGTACGAATCCGGCAAAATCAAGAGCTGGGATGATATTGAAGAAAACCCGACCCTGGCGGCCCGTTTGAGCTGCATTGATGACGAGTACATGAACGACTACACAGAGGTGACAGTCAAAATTTCGGGATCCTCGTTCACAACCACAACCAAATACTCTGCCAGTACCGAAGAAACTTTCACCGATTACACGAACTCGAGGTTCATGACTAGCCTTCTCGAAGATCTCCGCAGGGGCCGTATCGATGTTCCGAACATCAGCCGACTCTTCAGTGAAGATTCCTCCGACATGGAAGACCTCATCGAGGCCCTCAAGTCGTATGACATCGTCCTCACCAGCCAGACAAGGAACAGCCTCACGTTCAAGTACAAAGACGAAATGCTCTCGATCAATATCGGCAACGTTTCCATCGAAGATGAATCCGGTTCACTTTCCATGACCATTTCTTCTAGCAAGAAAACCTGCTCCCTGGAAGAAGAATCGGGCGTCGTCACCGAAAGCACCTGTAAGGCCGAATACGGTGAATTCTTCAGCAAGGAAAGGGAAGAAGACGCTCTCGGCAACGAATTTACCTACGCCGATTACTACGAAAAATCCAACGAAAATGATTTTGAAAAATGCGCCGAAGCCCTGCTGGATTCGCTGTTCTCCAAGGGCAAGTCCACTTCCAATAGCGGTGACTGCAGCGAACTCGAAAGCGAATACACCGATTGCCTTTACAGGGGCGGCACCTGCACCGACATCGCATCGGAATACTCGGAATGCCTCATGAACAATTCCAGCTATTACGATTACGATAGCGGCTATAACTACGAGTTCTTCAAGAAGTTCGGCGAAAAGTCCAACGCACTTGAAGCCAAGAAGGCTTTCGTCAAGAACCTGCGCAGTTTCGCACGCGAAATGAATCGCGCCGCCAAGTAACTAAGCTTACAGATACTAAAATGCCACCCGCTTTACTAGCGGGTGGTTTTTGTTATAAAAAAAATCCGGCCGAATTCTCGGTCGGATCTTTATAAAAGGCAGAACAATTAGACGTGCTTGACCTTGTTGTCGCCTTCGTCCCAATACTGGCCGTCGCATACAAACTTGTATTCGTAGTCGCCAGCGTCGAGAGTCACCTTGCCAGTCCAGAGACCAGTCTTCTTGTCCTTCTTGAGCATGTCCTTGTCGACAGCCCAGTTGTTGAAGGAACCAGCAACAGACACGGTCGTTGCGAGCGGGCAGTTGGCTTCGAACACAACCGTCACCTTCTTGGGAGCCTTGGAAGCTGCGGCCTTCTTGGCAGGAGCCTTCACGGCGGCTTTCTTTTCGGCAGCGGGCTTAGCTGCCTTAGCAGAAGCCTTTTCAGCTTTCGGAGCAACCTTTGCTGCAGACTTCTTTTCAGCAGCCGGCTTTGCAACCTTAGCAGCCTTTTCAGCCTTCACTGCAACCTTCTTTTCGGCAGCGGGCTTCGCTGCAGCCTTGGAAGCGCAAGCCTTAGAAGCGCACTTCTTGGCAGCGGGCTTTGCAACTACAGTCTTTGTACCTTTGGACATATTCATCTCCTTGCTTTGTTTTGACGCCAAAGATAGTAAAAAAAAAAGAAACCGTCTAGTTTTTCTATATTTGCACTATGCTCAAGCAAATCATCGCCCCAAGCGTTCTAAACGCAAACTTTCTCGAACTCGGTAACGGCCTCAAGGCCATCGAAAACGGAGGCGCAGGCCTCGTTCACCTCGACATCATGGACGGACACTTTGTCCCAAACATCAGTTTTGGCCCGGGCATTTCGGCCTGCGTCAAGAAAGGCACCAAGCTTCCGCTCGATTGCCACCTGATGATTGAACATCCTGAAAATTACGTGGGCGAATTTGCAAAGGCTGGAGCCTCCATTATCAGTGTGCACGCCGAAACCACGAACCATCTCGACCGCCTGCTGCACCAGATTGCAGAACTCGGCGTAAAGCCCGCCGTGGCCATCAACCCGGCAACCCCGCTCGAAAGCATCAAGTACGTACTCGACATCGTGGACATGGTCTTGATTATGTCGGTGAACCCGGGATTTGGCGGCCAGAGCCTGATTCCTTATTGCCTTGACAAGATTCGTGAACTTCGCCAGATGAAGCCGGAACTCGATATTCAGATTGACGGTGGCGTGAAACTCGACAACATCCTCGCCTGCAAGAAAGCGGGCGCAAACGTGTTCGTCGTCGGCTCGGCCATCTTTGGCAAGAGCGATCCCGAAGCCGTCTGCCGCGAATTCGTGACGCTCGTTAACGGCTAGTCACACCGTTTACACGGTAGCGTTTGTCGCCATCGCGAATAATCGCATTATGTCGCTCCCTCTGAACGAAGGGAGCGTTTTTCTTTTGGGCATCCACGCCAAATGAACCCGCCGAAAGATCGCGAACCGTAAGGCCCGTCGTCTTCACACTTTCATCGACATAGATCTTGCCCAAATAAACGGCAGGCTGTTCTTCGCCGCAGGACCCTATACCAGAAGGTACGCGGTTAGCGAACTCAATACCACCGATTTTCAGGTACACCTGGTAGCGTTTCTTGGACGCTTGCTTCACCTTAGCCTTTATCTCGATTTCATTATTCCCGTCGAACGTCATCACGGTATCGCCACCCGCAATCGAAATGGTTCGGCTATGAATGTTACGGGAATCGATATCATCCAAGTCATAATAAGTCGGCATGGGGCACATGTCCAAATCGCTACCTTCCAGGTCTTCCAAAACAGCAAGCCTTACCGGAGCCTTCCACGTCAAGTTACCGAAGCCCACATTCTGTATACGGAGCTTCGCACGCAGCATATTATCGTCGCCCACCGTATCACTCAGCCACGATTCTCGCAACACAAAGCGGTAACCCAAGTGGTCGTTGATGTACTTGAAGCCCGTAAGCGAATCGACCCGCGCCGGGTCGTAGTCGAAATCCTTCTGCTTAAAAAGCGTCGCCTTCCAGCTGTTAATCAGGTTGTAATTCCACTGGACATTCAGATAACTTGTATGCGTTCTGAATCCTTCGTACGCCAAGAACTCCGGCGTATTGATAACCTGGTAGCCGCTCGCCGTCGTAAGCGCCTCGCCGCCGTAAGGCGTATTGATGCCGTACTTTTCGAGCCATGCCACACCCTCTTCGCGACAAATCGAAGTATTGCAGTCCGCGCCCCAGGTGCCGTAATCGTACTGCGTTCCCAGATACCCGTCGTTGAACATTCCCACGCGGTACATGGTATCGCCCTTCGCCGCAGCGATTTCTTTGAATTTATCGCCGTCGATATTAAAATCCACACCCCAATTGTCGAAGCCCAAAACCTTCGCGGAATAGTTTCCCGTACGCGTCAGGATTTTCAACTCGGGCGGAGTATTTCGCAGCATCAGGTTCACAGCCTCAGCTACGCGGTCGTAAGTGATGTTCGTGTCGGAATGCATCTCGCCGTAGGCGCCGTGCATGCCCATCTCGAGCGCCACGATTACGTCGGTATTCTTCGAGAGCACGGGAGCGAGCTGTTCTACATGGCGCATTACCCACTTGTGTTCGGGTGTCACGTTGCTGCGCCCATTGTACCACGGGTCGTAACAGATACGCACAATCGCAAAGCCATGGTTCGCACGGATATTGTCAAACGTTGCCTGCAATACATTCAGGGCGTCTTCAGTGAGGTCCTGGTTCTTACCCCAGGTGGTATCCTTCTTGCCACCGGTCGTGTCGATTCCTAGCCAGGCATGACTGCTGAATTCCGAAATTTCAGCCCGCAGGTGCAGCAATTTACTAGACGGATTTTCAATCGGCTTACTGCCCGAGGGCTTGAGGTGCAACACCTGAGGCGTATAGAAACCACGGTCATAATTACCGAGCGTCGTCATCGCGTCGGTCGTATCGACATTCTGCCTTACAAGCCCCGCCGCAAAAAGCGGTACATGCAAAAGAGCAACAGCTATCGCCCAAGCAACAAATTTCTTCATGGAACCCCCATCATAAAAAAACGGACACAGCCTAAGCCATATCCGTAATATATATTTATTTAGAAGCCAGGGGGCAGGTTCAGACTTCAGGAATGGGAAAATACCTGTTACCTGAGACCTGTAACCTACTTACTGTAAATCGCTTCGAGCGCTGCGGCAAGGTACGCAAGAGGCGCATTCCAGTTAATGGCCACTTCGTTGGTCGCATAGCTGCAGCGGTTGTCGATATAGGCGAGGGCCGGCTTGTCGGCGGCGGCATAGTTCGGGCATTTCCAATTTTCCGTCCCGTCCAGGTTAATGTCCTGCTTTCCCAGGTGCGGGCCACCCACGAGCATTCCAGGCACCGGATCGTCCACCATATCCGATTCGCTCGGGCGGTGGTGCGGGTTACGCGGGCTACGGTAGCCAAAGCCCGTCACATAAGTCATATCCTGCGGGTTCTTGCCGAGCAAGTAATCGAGGCACTGCTGCGCTCCATCCACGTAGCTCTTGTCACCGGTAAGCAGGTAGGCATGCACCAGCACCATACCGTTATTCGCCATGGCACTATTGCTGCCCCAGTTCCAGCTCCACGGGAAAGCGGGCAGGCGATAGGCACTCGTATCCCCCACGGCCCTAAGGTTGTTCGCCTCGTCGAGCACCACCTTCTTCGCGGAGGCCACCAGATCCTTGTCAAAATCAGCAGAATCCAGCGCCACGCGGAAAGCGGCGAGCATGTTCACGTTTCCCCACCAGGCACCATCGGGCGTAAACGGATTATCCTTCAGGTCCTTCAGATAAGTTGCAGTCGTCTTTTCGGCTTTTGCACCCGCAGCAATCTTTGCACGGTAAAGTTCAGCCGCGGCCCAGCGGAATTCATCCTTGCCGTCTTCGCCATCGTGCATGTAATTGCCCGTCTGCACATCGGCAGGCTGCTTGTAGAACGCCTTCGGATTCTTCTTTGCCCAGCCATACGCCTTCTCGGATGCCTTGAGCATCTTGTCCGCATAAGCCTTGTCCACGTTACGGTACACGACACTCGCCTGCGCCATCACGGCCGCAAAGTCAAGCGTCGCCGTCACGTTCTTGAGAATCGCGTAACGCGGTGCATCATCCTTTTCAGGGAGTACGCTACCGCCAAACTTGAGCGTCGTCACCTTATGGTAAACGCCGCCGTCCTTGTCCTGCATCGTAAGCATCCAGTCAAGGTTATAGCGCACTTCTTCAAGAATCTCGGGATACTTCGCAAATTCGCGCGGAATGTTCCAGCGAAGCGAATCCAGGTACTTCGGGAAATTCTCGTAGGCCTGCAACAGCGTAAACACGGTAATGCCGGAATTCACGATATACTTGCCGTAGTCACCCGCATCGTACCAGCCGCGATCGGACTTGATCGTCTTACCGGCACCCTTGCCACCCGTCACCTTGTCGGAACCGTAGACAATCACGTGATCGTCCTTGTGGCCCATCGCACGCGCCCACTTGCCTGCATACTGCGGCGCAAGCGCCATGCTTGAACGCTGATAGTAGAACCACTTGAGGCTTGCCTTCACCAGATCGTCATAGACATTCTTTCCAACCACAATCGGGGTACCCACGTATTCGCCCCCACGGAACAGGCGGTACGTTCCCGGAGCCTTCACGGCCGAAATATCGAACGTCTGTACCTCTTCGCCACTGTAGTCCCAGTCGTAGACCATCGGAGCATCGAGCTTCAGCACGGTCTTTCCGTTCAAGTCGCGGACTTCGAGTCCGTTCGCATCACTACCGGGGTAAACGACAATCTTTTCGGCATCGGGCGCAAAACCCAGCTGGTTCACCAAAGGCCCTGCCACGGCGCTCACAGCCGTCAGGGAAGCCGCGGCAGAGGCTACCGCGCAAATTCTAGAAAAAACACTTTTTTGAATATTCATATCATGAATATACTTTAAAAAAAACGAGGGCGGAACCCGTCCGCCCCTTTTTTCCGTTTTCAGCAGGAAACAGCCCTATTCCTTGTCGCCAACGGAAAGTTTCGTGTCTCCCTTCGAAATGGAGAATCCCTTCTTGAGGGCAATCGCCGTAAGCGCAATAATCAGCACAATCAGCACCGCACAGCCGCTCGGCGATGTCAGCGCCACAATCGGGGACTCCTTTGCCTGTGCGTCCTGCACTTCGGCAATCAGGGAATCCTTCGACACTTCAAGCTTCTTAATCGTCGACTGATAATTCGCCACCTGCACCCGAAGCGACTCGTTATCCTTTTTCAGCACCTCGAGGTCCTTCGAAAAAGTCAGCGAATCCTTCTGCAGATTGGCAATCACCTTCTGGATGCTATCCTTATGTTCCTTGTACTTCTTGAACATTTCGGCTTTGGACATCTTGATATTAATGTCACTTGTCGAACTATCCGCCACCGCGTTTTGTATTTCCGGCATATTCACCTTCCAATTTTTGTTGATGTTGAAACTCTAAATCGTACCGTGCATTACTTCTTCTTTCCCCCCAGCAGCTGCGCAAGGAGCGAAAGAACAATGTCCAAAAGCGAAGTCGCCTTTTTCGAAGAAGACGGCGCGGGCTTTTTCACCTGGGTTTTCCGCTCCGGCTCCTTGGGCACGGCCGTTTCCGCAGGCTTTTCCTCGATTACAGTTTTTTCCTCAACCGTTTTCTCTTCCACCTTGGGAACTTCCGCCACATCCAGTTCCGGCGCCACGGCATCCACCTTCGACACATCGGAACTCGCCGCGGTCACATCTGCAGCGACCTCTTCCTTTTGCGGAAGCTCGTTGGAACATTTCGCGATTACCGCCTTGAGCGACGGCGTAAACGGCCAATCGAACTTGTCCTTGCGCACATTGGTATGGTAGAAAACGCCCCTAAACGATGTCGCCTCAGCGTTGCTTGCAAACGGCGCGTCATCGCTCTTGAAGTTCATCGGGATATCGTGTACCCGACCAAGGTACTTGATCAGCGCCGACACCGCCGCAACCTGGCTATCGGTCATCGAGGCATAATAGTCGTAGCCCCTATAATTCTGCTTGGAATAGAATTCCTCTTCGGACACCTTGCAGTAAATGTTGCCGTAGGCATCTACCAGGTTTTCGCCCGAAAGCTTTAACGGTCCGTAATTCGAAATCTCGATTCCAATAGACTGTTTCGACATGACGCCGTTTCCACCGATGGCGCTACTCCCCAGGTGGTAGCTCCATTCGCTATCGGGAAACATCTCGTAAATTCGGCCCGAACGGTCTACCACGTACGAAACCGAAACGCAGTTGTCCTTTGTCGAAAGGGACGCCACATCGGACTTGATGTAGCCCACCGTAAAGTGGAGACAAATGCTCTTCTTTACAGTCTTCGTCTTGTAGTAGTAAGTATTAAAATCAGGACGAATGGAATAAATCTTGATACCGCCACCGATATCCGTTGTCGCTGTAAGTTTGTACTTGACCCCTGCCGAATTCGTCAGATCCTTAAAGAACTCGTCCTCTTTTTTCTTAATGGATTCCGGTCTCATACTTTGTTCTCCTTCTTATGAATAAAATACAATATAGATATTTTATCTTATTTTCAATACCTTCATAACAAAGTTTTACATACAAAAAAAATAAAAACCGCAGTTCAGACTCGCTGCGGCTTTTCATTTTAAAGGCTGTAAGCTATTAGCCCTTTTTGCTTCTGTGGCTATTCTTAATCCATTCGGTCTTGTGGACTTCCGGGATATCGTCAAGCAAGCGAAGCGTGTGCGGTTCGTTCGTGTTGTCGAGCACTTCAGCAGGAGTACCCTGGTTCACGATCTTACCGTCGTGCATAATGAAGATACGGTCAGAAACGTAGTTTGCAAGACCGATATCGTGGGTCACGAACACCACGGTCATCTTCAGCTCGTCTTTCAACTTGCGGAGGTAATCGAGGATGTTTGCACGCACGCAGGCGTCCACCATGGAGGTAGCTTCGTCAGCGATCAGCACCTTCGGACGGAGCGCGAAGATACGGGCGAGGAGCATACGCTGCATCTGGCCACCGGAAAGTTCGAACGGATACTTGCCTTCGATATCGGCAGGAGTCACGTTCACAGCCATCAGGCCTTCGTCCACGCGGCGGCGGACTTCTTCCTTGCTGGGCTTGTCCTTCAAGATGTTCAGGGCGTCTTCGAGCTGGCTACGAATAGTAAAGAACTGGTTGAAGCAGCCGAACGGGTCCTGGAACACGGACTGCACTTCGTTCCAGTGGTCCTTCAGGTTCTTGATAGGCTTGTCGCGGTACAGGAACTGGCCACGAGTCGGCTTGTAGAGGCCGAGCATGATCTTTGCGAGTACGGACTTGCCGCAACCCGAGCCACCCACGATAGAGATGAATTCTTCATCGTAGATATCGAAGGACACGTCCTTCACTGCGGTTTTCAGGCTCTTGCCCGCACCAAAGTCCTTGCTGATGCGATTGGCGGAAAAAACAACGGGTTTATCAGACAGCATAATCGCACCTCACTTGACGGTCGCCTACAATGCGGATGTTCTGGGTATTCTTCTTGCAGTCGGGGCATGCCTTCTTGCAACGGGGTGCAAAGCGGCAACCCACGATCTTGTTCTTGAGGCTCGGAGGAGCACCTTCGATAGCCACCGGATGACGGGTACGCTGAGAAGCTTCGGTAGAAAGCATAGCGCCCATCAGAGCCTGCGTGTAGGGGTGACGCGGATCCTTCACCACCTGCTCCGCCGTACCGTATTCCACGATTTCGCCGGCGTACATAATGGCGATGTTGTCGGCCACGTGGTACAGGAGCGGAAGTTCGTGGGTAATGAAGATCATCGTCGAGAAGATGCCCTTGTCAAGAAGATCGAAAATCATCTTGATCACTTCCTTCTGGGTAGAAACGTCCAGAGCGGAAGTCGGTTCGTCGGCAATCACCATCTGCGGGTTCAGAAGCGTAGAAATACCGATCACGGAACGCTGGCGTTCGCCGGCGGTCAGCTGAATCGGGTAGGAGTTCAGCACGCGCTTGGTGTCCATTCCGAACAGGTCGAAACGTTCGCAAAGGCGGTCGTAGATTTCCTTGTGGTCAAGCTTCTTGCCGGGTTCCTGGTGAGCGGCAATCACGTCGGCTGCGATATCCTTGATCTTACGCACTGGGTTCAGCGCATTGAACGCACCCTGCGGAATCATGGACACCTTCTGAGCGAGGACGTTTGCACGCACATCTTCAATCTTGCGGTTCATCAGCGATTCCATCTTGTCACCCACGCGCACACGCACGTCACCCTTTTCAGGGAAAAGCGGCGGAATGCACATACCCATAAGGCCAGACACCAAGGTAGACTTACCGCAACCGGATTCACCTGCAATACCGAGGATTTCGCCCTGCTTCATGGAGAAGGACACGTCCGTCACGGCATGAGTCTTGTCGCCGAAACGGCCAAGGTAATAGAGGCCGAGATTTTCTACTTCAAATACATTTTCAGACATTTCGTTACCTCTTATTTGCGCAGACGCGGGTTGAAGACGCCTTCCATAGACGTGTTGATGAGGTAAAGGGCAAACACCGTAAGGGTCACCACGAGGGTCGCCGGAATAAAGGCAATCCAGATGGAGTCGGCCAGAGCGCCGTTGTCCTTCGCCTGGTTCAGGATGATACCGAGGCTAGTCGTATCGACAGGGCCAAGGCCGATCATGGAGATGGAAGCTTCGGAAAGAATGCCCGAACCCACCTGCATGATGAACACCATGAACACGTAAGAAAGCAAGTACGGAAGCACATGCTTCAAGACAATCGTGAGAGTCGATGCACCGTTGATACGTGCAAGGGCGATATGGTCGCGGCTACGCAGCGAAGACGCCTGGGCACGCACGGCACGGGCAGACCAGCTCCATGCGGTAAGGCCAATGATAAGGCCAATCAGCGTAAGAGAACGGCCATCCTTCACAGCAGAGCTGATAAGCACGAGAATCACGAACTGCGGAATCACGATGAAGAGGTTCGTGAACATGTTCAGCACTTCGTCGATCCAGCCGCCACGGAAACCGCCGAACAGACCGATAAGCACACCGATCGTCGTTGCGATGATACCGGCCACAAAGCCCACGTACAGGGAGCTACGGAGGCCAGCGATCAAGAGCGACACGTAGTCACGGCCGAGGTGGTCGGTACCGAGCAGGTGTTCGCCACTGGAACCGGCATACGGGCCAGCGAGAATATCACGGGCGTGAGTATCGACGCTGTAGAAGAGAGGTCCAAAAATCGCGATCAAGAGCGTAAGCACAAAGATCGAGATACCGATCACAAACATCGGGGACTTGAGAAGGTTTCTTAAAAGCTTAATCATAATTACTTACCTCCCATTTGGAGACCGGCCTTCACGCGCGGATCGAACACGGCGATGAGCACGTCAACGGCATAGTTGGCGACGAGTACGCAGGTCGAAATCATGAGCGTACAACCCTGAATCGTTGCGTAGTCGTTCTTCTGGATGGCGTTGAGCATAGCCATACCGAGACCCGGATAAGAGAAGATCATTTCGGTAATGAGTGCGCCACCCACCATGGCGCCCAGGGACTGGGCAAGACCGGTGAGCTGCGGAAGCATAGCGTTACGGAACACGTAGCTGATGATCTTTCCTTCACGGAGACCGAGCCACTTGGCGTACTTCATGTAATCAGTACCGAGTTCATAAATCGACATGGAGCGCATACCCGTTGCCTGACCCGACAAAAGAATCGGGAAGCAGCTGAAGAACGGGAGGATGTAGTACCAAGCAACGCTCTTGATGCAGGTCCAGGAGAAGGTGAGTTCCGGAATGTCGGAGCTATAAGCACCCATGGCCGGGAACCAACCGAGAGTGATAGAGAACATAGCCACCAGGAGCATACCGAACACGAAGTAAGGCACACCGTTCAGGAACATGGCACAGGGGAAGAACACCTTGTCGAAAATGCCGCGCTTGTAGGCAGCGAAAGCACCGAGCAGGTTACCGATAATCCAGCCGAGCAAAATCGTCGGAGCCTGGATAAGGAGCGTCCACGGGAGAGACTTCTTGATGACGTTCGTCACCGGTTCGTTGTTCTGGTAGGAAAGACCGAGGTCACCCTTGAACACGTTGCCGATGTAGCGCAGGAACTGGGAGAAAGCGGAAGAAAGCTTCGGGTCGGTCTTGAACACCGGTTCTTCAACCATCACGGTGTCCTGGCGTTCGGCCTGAACCTTTTCCATAACGGCCACACGTTCGACCTTAGCAGTCTTCTTCTTGCCCTTGCCGACCATCACGGGATTGCCCTTCTTGTCAAGCACAGGCTTTTCTTCGAACACGGGCTTACCGTCGGCGTCCACCTTCTGGCGTTCCACCATCTTCGGAGTACCGTCTTCGTTGACTTCCTTCACGGTCGTCAACACCGGATTACCGGCGTCGTCAAGCTTCACGACCTTATGGGTCACCATTTTGCCGTTTTCGTCGACTTCCGGTTCATAAATCACGTTGCCCTGGTCATCAAGTTCGGCCATACCGAAGGACACCAGGAGTTCGGCTTTCTTCTTCTGAGCTTCAGTCGGAGAAAGGCCCTTACCGGCCTGACCCATAATAATGTCGACCGGGTTGTTGTCGCCAAGACGCGGCAAGGCGAAGTTCAATGCCACTGCAAAAACGAAGGTCAGGAGATACCAGAACCCCTTCTGCAGGACATAGCGTAGCATAGGATATTGTTTAAGCATTTGTATTCCTTTAACCTTTATTTAGCAAGCTTTAAGTTCCAGAGGATCTTGGTGCCCGAAGCCACCCACGGAAGCTGAGCCGGAGCGTACGGATTTTCGGCGGTGGGCCAGTTCGTCCACACGCGGTCGCTAAATTCGTAGAACTGTTCAGGCAGGTAAACCAGCGGAATAGAGGGCTGGTCTTCCATGAAGATCTTGTTGAGTTCGCGGTAGGCCTTCGCGATTTCCACGGAGTCCGTCATCAGAGGAATTGCAGACAAAAGCTGATCCACTTCGGGGCGGAAACCTTCGGAACCCGGCTGGTTGTAACGGCCGATGTTCACGCCGGCCCAGGCACCAAGCGGCTGCCAGTCGCGGCTAGCCATGATTTCGTTGAAACGGCTCCACGGAAGCGACGGAGTCACGTCTGCAACGGGCTTGTGCATCACGAGGTCAAAGTTACCGAGGCCCATGGCCGGCCAGTAGGAACCGCCATCCACGAAACCTTCGCGGATATCGATACCGGCCTTGCGCATCCCTTCGACAGCGATCGTCACCATGGCTTCCCAGTCGGTCCAGCCGTTCGGGCTAGTGATGTAGAGAGTCGGGAGACGTTCGCCCTTGGCATTTTCCATGTGGTCTAGGGTACCGTCGTCGTTGAACACGGACTTGAAGCCCGCTTCGGAAAGAATCTGCTTGACCGCGGCAAGACGTTCAGCCTCGTCGTTAATGCCGAGATTCACGCCATACTTGTCGAGATCTTCGTCGACAATGTACTTGCCCTCGAGGTCCGTCGGCATGATAAGACCAGCCTTCAAGGTCGAAGTATAGTTGGAAACGGCGAACTGGCGGAGCGCGTTGTAGTCGATGGCAGTAGCCAGAGCGCGACGGAAACGCTTGTCGTTCAGGGGTTCCTTAAGAGTGTTGATCACGAGCATGGGCATTGCACCCGGACGGAAGTAAGGCGGTTCGTTCCACCAGGTGTGGACGCCGGCCTTAGCCTTACGGGCAATACGCGGAATGAAGCTCTGGGAGGCATCGAGGTTGCCTTCACGCATAGCGATCGTATTGTGTTCGTTGTTCTTGTAAATCGGGTGAACAATGAACTTCGGAGCGGGGAGCTGACCGTCGTGGAGAGCGGCGTTGCCCCAGTAGTCGTCGCGGCGTTCCAGAATAATCTTGTTCGGGTCGGCACTGCGCAGATTGTACGGGCCGGACACCACCGGGTTCTGATCCATCGGGAGCTTCTTCGTTTCGTCGAGGCCCTTTTCCTTGATCAGCGGTTCAAACACATGAGACGGAGCGATACGGGTCGCCTGCAACATGTCGCGCACCGTAAGCGGGTTGTTACGCTTGTCCTTTGCGACCATGAACGAAAGACGTTCGGTTGCAACCCCGTCGCCCTTCTTGAGGGTGTCGATATGGATTGCCGAAATCTGTTCGGTAGAGTTGATGGAGCCACGCAGGAACATGAAGGTCACGTCGGTAGAAGTCACCGGCTTGCCGTCGCTCCACTTGGCTGCGGGGTTCAAGTCCACAACGATACTGTCGTTGTTGGAAAGTTCCTCAACCAAAGTACCCAGAAGGGGTTCGATCTTACCGTTCAGGGAGTTATAGGTAATGAGCGGTTCGTACATCAGGTTGAAGCGTCCGCCCACCGGCCAGGAAGCCATCCAGCTTTCCGCCAAGGGGTTGAAAGAACCCGGGGCGTCGTTCTGCTGGCCCGACAAGTATAGCGTCTGTTGACGGGGAAGCGCACCACCCTGTGCCGAGTCCGAAGATGCGTCGCCACATCCGGACAGGAGCGCACCGGATGCCGAGAGCGCAAGCGCCGTCCTGGCAATCGATTTCAATCCAATCATTTGTGTCCTCTTTTTATAGCTATAAAAAGCTTAATGTGAAAAAATTCTCTCGTAATATAGATTTAAATAAAAAAATTGTTCGACGCTTTTCAGAAAAATGTGTTTACAAACGTGAATCTTTCTCAAGCGTAAATAAAAATAAACGAAGACGTAAATTCTAGAAAACATTTGTACTAAATCAAGGCATGAGAAAACCCCGGTTCAAGGAACCGGGGACAAATTGCAAGCCCTGTTTACATCGACTAGAACGTAAAGAAGATACCCGCACGCGGTGTAATGTTGATACCCGTGAACTGGTAGCTGATCACCCAGCTATCATCGTCGTCGTAGCCGTATTCAATGGAGAATGCTCCCAAGCCAACCATATTGGTGGTAACATCGACGCCCGCCGTGACACCGAAATTACTCGTTACCTGATAGGCAAGAACAACATTTCCGCCAAGCAGCAAGTCGATGTAATTTGCGGACGCCTCGTATGCATACGTGGACCGGCTATAGGAATAGCTGCGACTGTACACGTCATAGTCCTCTTCTTCTTCAACATCGAATCTTGAATGACCTTCTTCTTCAAGAATCTTGACGTCGAAACCCAAGATAATATGCATCGCCAAGATAAAATCTCCAGCCACCGGAGCAAAGCCCCAGCCCGCCTTGAGATTGAAATCGAAACCGCTAATATCCCACTGGTCTTCAACACTCACGTTATTGTAACCGAAACCCAGTCCGAAAGTAGACGAATAACCGTTCTGAGCAACCTTTATGCGGTTCCACAGGAATTCAAAACCGTACGAAGACATGTCCGCGCGACCGTGTCCAATCTTCCATTCCTCGCTTTCGATCGGAAGAGCAAAGTTCAGAGTCTGCAGGACCTTCACATCCTTAGCAGCTACAGGATTGTACGTCCCCTGCGGCGGAGGATTGTTATACCCCTGACTATACACACTACCCTGATAGCCCTGCTGCGGGCCATTGTTGTAGCCGTTGTTCTGGTAACCCTGTTGCGGGCCGTTGTTGTAGCCCTGGTTATAACCGTTATTCTGGTAACCCTGCTGAGGACCGTTGTTGTAGCCCTGGTTATAGCCGTTGTTCTGGTAACCCTGCTGAGGACCGTTATTATAGCCCTGATTATAGCCGTTATCCTGATACCCCTGTTGCGGGCCATTATTGTAGCCCTGACTGTAACCGTTGTTCTGATAACCCTGCTGAGGACCGTTATTGTAACCCTGGCTATAAGCGTTATCTACATATCCAGAATTATCGTACTGCGCATAAGAAATTCCCGCTGCAATCAATGTCGCAAACAAGAACTTTGCACCAGCCATTTTAAAAGCGTTCTTCATTTTAATTCTCCCGCAAAATTGCGAAACCTATTTTATAGACAAATTTAATAATTTTTTCTTGTAACTAAAGACCGAACTGCACAAACAAGCCACCGCCGGGTTCCCGCAGGTTTATCGCCGGAGTCACGCGAAGTTTATACCGCTCCGCCTTATCTAGGTAGCGCTGACCTTGTTCCTTTTGCTCTGACGAGCCAGAAAAATCAGAAACACCCCACATAAAAGTAACAGGGACAAGAGTGACTAGTGTTCCTATGCCAAAAATTCGTCCCGCTATAGCCGTTCCCAAATGGTCATAATCGACAACGAATGTCAGCGTCACTCCCAAAGCAGCAAACACCGCTGATAAACCAACAAGTTGCCATCCTTCACGGAATCTTCTTGATGAGTATTCCTGGCAGCTATTGCTCCAGCCGCGATATATATCCGCACTATCCGGGCTAGGAACGTTTCCGTATACCAATGACAGAAGTGAGTCTTGCGGAAGATTCTTGTCGATCAGGGAATCCTGCTTAATCCACTCGGACCGGCATCCACGAGAGATAACTATAGCTGAATGCGGATGTTCAATGCCCATGTTTATCACTTGAACCGTATCCGAGGTCGCCATTCCATAAGAAACAGGAATCGCAAACGACCACCCGCAAAGCAGCACTATAAACAGCAGAATATGTTTCAAGCAGAACATTACTGACAAAATATAAAATTCGTGCAAGCGTTCTGTACCGAACGCATGAAGGAAGGGAGATCCCCGCCTTCGCGGGGATGACGATTCGGGCGAGCGGTATATAAAAAAAGCCCCTTCCACTGTTTACAGTGAAAGGGGCGTGAATCCAGCGGCGACCTACTCTCCCGGGCCCGTGGGCCAGGTACCATCGGCGATGAGGGGCTTGACTTCCGTGTTCGGAAAGGGAACGGGTATGACCCCCTCTCGGTAACCGCTGAAACAATATCGAGGGCGACAACTGTCTGCCGAAAAAGTCTTGGCTTGCACAGGTCCTGAAGCCTGGCGGGTCCGGGCTGCTCACGCAACTGTCGAACCAAATCGTTGAAAAGAAGGAAAAAGCTCTACCGGGCTATTAGTACCGCTCGGCTCAACGTGTCGCCACGCTCACACCTGCGGCCTATCGACGTCGTAGTCTACGACGGCCCTACATGGGGTTGCCCCCGCGAGACCTGATCTTGGGAACGGCTTCACGCTTAGATGCCTTCAGCGTTTCTCCGATCCGAACACGGCTACCCGGCAATGCCACTGGCGTGACAGCCGGTACACCGGAGGTACGTCCGTCCCGGTCCTCTCGTACTAAGGACAGCTTCCCTCAAGTCTCGAACGCCCACACCGGATAGGGACCGAACTGTCTCACGACGTTCTGAACCCAGCTCGCGTGCCGCTTTAATTGGCGAACAGCCAAACCCTTGGGACCTTCTCCAGCCCCAGGATGCGACGAGCCGACATCGAGGTGCCAAACCTCCCCGTCGCTATGAACGCTTGGGGGAGATCAGCCTGTTATCCCCAGAGTACCTTTTATCCATTGAGCAACGGCCTTTCCACGCTGTACCGCGGGATCACTAAGCCCTACTTTCGTACCTGCCCGGCGTGTCCGCCTCGCAGTCAAGCTCCCTTATGCCTTTATGCTCTTCGCGCGATTGCCGACCGCGCTGAGGGAACCGTTGGATGCCTCCGTTACCTTTTAGGAGGCGACCGCCCCAGTCAAACTGACCATCAGACACGGTCCCTGTCCCGGATGACGGGACGAGGTTAGATCTCAAAGCGCGCAAGGGTGGTATTTCAAGGGCGGCTCCGCGACGACTGGCGTCGCCGTTTCAAAGCCTCCCACCTATCCTACACATGCCAGTCCTAAAACCAGTGTCAAAATACAGTGAAGGTTCATGGGGTCTTTCCGTCCAGGTGCGGGTTGCCGGCATCTTCACCGGCACTGCAATTTCGCCGAGTCCCGGGAGGAGACAGTGCAGAAGTCGTTACACGATTCGTGCAGGTCGGAACTTACCCGACAAGGAATTTCGCTACCTTAGGACCGTTATAGTTACGGCCGCCGTTTACCGGGGCTTCGATTCAGGGCTTCGCTTGCGCTGACCCCTCCTGTTAACCTTCCGGCACCGGGCACGTGTCAGACCATATACGTCCACTTGCGTGTTAGCATGGCCCTGTGTTTTTGGTAAACAGTCGCTTCTGCCGTTTCCCTGCGACCTCCAGAAGCTCCGCGCTGTTCACGCTCACCACCGGAGGCTCCCCTTATCCCGAAGTTACGGGGTTAATTTGCCGAGTTCCTTCTCCCGAGTTGTCTCGAGCACCTTAGGCTATTCGCCTCGTCCACCTGTGTCGGTTTACGGTACGGGCCCACATTCGCTCCCTTAGGGGGTTTTCCTGGCACGGGCCCACGCGACTCCCACTCCGGCCGAAGCCTTCGTAGGGTCCGGTACCTGGGGCATGTATCGGGGGGATTTGCCGCCCCGAAGCCTTGCATACCATCCGCGGCATCCGTCAGCCGCTACGCGCTGTCCCATGCGTCGCCCCGTCGGTAGTGACGCTTACTGTGGGGTTCCGGAATGTTGACCGGATTGTCATCGGCTACGCCTCTCGGCCTCGTCTTAGATCCCGACTGACCCCGGGAGGATTATCCTTGCCCGGGAACCCTTGGACTTACGGTGTGCGGGTTTTTCACCCGCATTTTCGCATACTCATGCCAGCATTCTCGTTTCCGGTACCTCCAGCGGGCATCGCCACCCGCCTTCCCAGGCCTGCGGAACGCTCTCCTACCACTCCATTGCTGGAGTCCATGACTTCGGTGATGTGCTTAGTCCCGATCATTTTCGGCGCGGGGTCGCTTGACCAGTGAGCTATTACGCTTTCTTTAAAGGATAGCTGCTTCTAAGCTAACCTCCTGGCTGTCTGTGCAACCCCACATCCTTTTCCACTCAGCACGTACTTGGGGACGCTTAGTCGATGGTCCGGGTTGTTTCCCTTTCGTCCGCTGATCTTATCACCCGCGGGCTGTCTGCCATGCATCACGTTCACGGTATTCGGAGTTTGATAGGGTTTGGTAAGCGGGTGTGCCCCCTAGTCCTTCCAGTGCTCTACCCCCGTGAAGCTATTCATGACGCCATACCTAAATATGTTTCGGAGAGAACAAGCTATCGCCCAGTTTGATTGGCCTTTCACCCCTACCCACAGCTCATCCGGACACGTTTCAATGTATATCGGTTCGGCCCTCCACGGAATGTTACTTCCGCTTCAGCCTGGCCATGGGTAGATCACTAAGGCTTCGTGTCTGCCGTGTACGACTGGTCGCCCAGTTGAGACTCGCTTTCGCTTCGGCTCCGCGCCTGAGGCGCTTAACCTCGCCGTACGCGAGCAACTCGCTGGCTCATTAAACAAAAGGCACGCCGTCAGGAGGATGAATCCTCCCTCCGACAGAATGTATGCACGCGGTTTCAGGCGCTCTTTCACTCCCCTCTCGGGGTGCTTTTCACCTTTCCCTCACGGTACTGTGCACTATCGGTCATCCGCTCGTATTTAGCCTTGGAGGGTGGTCCCCCCGTCTTCAGGCAGGATTTCACGTGTCCCGCCCTACTCTTCGACGGACATCAGATTCCAGATGGCTACAGGCCTGTCACCTGCTGTGGGGGGGCTTTCCATCCCGCTTCGCTCTCCGTCCAAAGTGCGCTGGTCATCTGGGCTCCTCCCCTTTCGCTCACCACTACTGAGGGAATCTCGGTTGATTTCTTTTCCTCCGGGTACTGAGATGTTTCAGTTCCCCGGGTTAGCCTCCGCTCGACTATGTATTCATCGAGAGGATACGCAAATGCGTGGGTTTCCCCATTCGGATCCGCGGTAGTCAAAGGCCCTTTGCGCCTCGTACCGCACTTTCGGGGCTTGGCCCGTCCTTCGTCGCCGGCTGATGCCAAGGCATCCCCCGCGTGCATTCCTTCGCTTAAATCCTGTTTTCCAGCGATTCAGCTCGATCTATTGCTGCATGAGCAGCTCGAATCCACCATTTGATTCTTGGTGCTTCAAGTCACTCTGTGCTTGTTGCTTTTTCGTATGTTGTCGCCAAAGTTTTCAATCTGCCATCCATCTCTCGAATGGACTTTCCTGCGCCCGGGGGCGCCTTCCTGGAGCTAAGGAGACTCGAACTCCTAACATCCAGCTTGCAAAGCTGGCGCTCTACCAGTTGAGCTATAACCCCGACAGGTATGGGCCTGAATGGACTTGAACCATTGACCCCCGCCTTATCAGAGCGGTGCTCTAACCAGCTGAGCTACAGACCCGGGCCCTAAAGGAACCGGAGATGTGCTTCATGTGACGGTCTCGTCTTGAACGTAAGTAACAGGTGGTCGAACATTCCGTTCGATGTTTACTCCTTAAAGGAGGTAATCCAGCCGCACCTTCCGGTACGGCTACCTTGTTACGACTTAGCCCCAGTCAGAGGTCTCGCTTTAGGCGCTGGCCCCCCTTGCGGGTCGGCATCGCGACTTTGAGCGCTCCCTCCTTCCATGGCTTGACGGGCGGTGTGTACAAGGCCCGGGAACGTATTCACCGTGGTGTG